>JBBADV010000005.1 GCA_041656295.1 Kiritimatiellales bacterium
AAAACCGCCGCTTGACAAACCATAACGAAAGAACTACCCCATGCCCGTCAACGATCAAAAATCAGCACCCCTTCGGTGTCTTTTTTATATGAGGCAATACGATAACCGTGCTCACGCCGGACCCGGCTAAAATGAAATTATTATGATTCTCTGCGAGATTTTTCAATTTTGCATTTTTCCAGTTCAGCGGCGACCCAGCGTGACTGACGGGCAAGTCCAAGCAGGATGCGAATGTCGTTATCGGTAAGTTTTCCGCGACTGAAAATCCGGCGCAATCCGAGCATCATGTGATCGAGTTTTTCCGGTTCGCAGAATCCGGTTTCAAGCATGGCGGCTTCCCACGCGGCATAAAGCCGGTTGCGCATCGCGCCGTCAGCTTCCGGCGAACGTTCTGCCGGCGGCGAATACGATGTGTCGCCGGCGAGCAGAAAAATTTCGTAGCAGCAGATCATCACAGCGTGCGAAAGATTCAGCGAACGGTACAGCCCGCTCGATGGAATGTTAATAATATGTGTGCACACCGCAATTTCATCGTTAAACAACCCTTTGTCTTCACGTCCGAACACGAGCGCGGCTTTATGGTGCGCGGCGGAATCGAGCACCACCGGCGCGATATCGCGCGGCAGATAGGCGTGATCGCGGTATAATCCGGTACGCGCGCTGGTGCCGGCAACAACGGTACAGTCGGCTACGGCGTCCTGCAGCGTGGCAAAAATTTTAATTTCGTCGAGCAGCGTTTCCGCGCGAAAAGCGAGGCGGCGCGCATCTTCCCGGTCGAGCGATTTTTCCGGTGCAACCACGGCGAGATCGGTCATGCCCATATTCATCATCACGCGGCAAATCGAACCGATGTTGCCGCCGTATTTCGGTGCGACGAGCACGATCCGGATATTTTCGAGCAGATTCATCTTTGGAATTTGAACAGATATACTGTGAATTTGAAATTCGAAATTTGAAATTCAGATTGCCGCACCGGCGTTACTTATGAATACTGCGTGCATGATGACTGAGCCGAACACATCCGTCCCGCTGTGCGTTGATCTTGATGGAACGCTGGTGAAAACCGACACGTTTGTACAGGCGCTGATTTTGCTGATCCGCAACCGGCCGGCGGCGCTGTTTTCTTTTCACCGGTGGATGTCCGGCGGGCCGGCAGCATTTAAACAGCGTGTTGCGCAGGAGGTTGAAATCGACCCCGCCGCGCTGCCGTACCATACGGGACTGCTGACATTTTTACAAAACGAACGCGCGACCGGCCGTGAGCTGATTTTAACGACAGCATCGGATATGGTTCCGGCGCGCGCAGTCGCGGCGCAGCTCGGAATTTTCTCGGATGTGATGGCAAGTGACGGCAAAACAAATTTAAAAGCCGGCTGCAAACGCACGGCACTTGCAGCGCGCTTCGGTGAGAAAAATTTTGATTATGCCGGAAATTCCGGCGCCGATATTCCAGTATGGAATTCTGCGCGCGAAATTATCGCGGTGAATCCCGATTCCAGTGCGCGCCGGTTCCTGAAAAATAAGCCGGCGCGCATGTTTGAAGACCGTCCGCCGGCGTTTAAATGCTGGATCAAAGCTCTGCGCGTCCGGCAGTGGATAAAAAATATTCTGGTTTTTGTGCCAATGATTCTGGCCCACCGCTTAACCGAACCGGCGCTTTACATAAACGCCGTGCTGGCATTTTTTGCATTCAGTTGTATGGCATCCGCAATTTATGTTTGTAACGATCTGTTTGATCTGAACAGCGATCAGCACCACCCGCGCAAAAAATTCCGCCCGTTCGCCGCCGGGAATATCTCCGCCAATGGCGCAGTGATTTCATTTTTTATCATGCTGATTGCTTCGTTTGCCGTTGCCGGATTTTTACCGGCAGAATTTTCCAGGGTCCTGATTCTTTATCTCATTCTCAATGCGTGTTATTCGTGGCGCCTGAAACAGATCGCACTGCTTGATGTACTGCTGCTCGCATTTTTATATGTCCTGCGCATCATTGCCGGAACGGCGGCATACGGGGTTGAAACATCGCCGTGGCTGATTGCGTTTTCAATGTTCCTCTTTTTCAGTCTCGCGCTGATTAAACGCTATGCTGAACTGCGCGAATCAAATCCTGAAAAAGTAAAAAACCGCGGGCGCGGTTATCGTGCCGCCGATCTGCCGCTGCTGGCCGCCTTCGGCGCCGGCAGTGGAACTGTGGCGGTTTTAGTGCTCGCGCTCTACATCAACAGCGCCAAAGTCGTACAGTTTTATCCCAGTCCGGCGATACTCTGGCTGCTGTGTCCGGTTTTTTTCTACTGGGTTGCACGGCTGTGGTTGCTTGCCGGTCGCGGAGAAATACCGGACGATCCGCTTGAATTTTCAGTGCGCGACGTTCAAACCTGGATCATCGGCGCATTCAGCGCCGTCATTTTAATTTTGGGAAGCATTGCATGAATAGGAAAAAAGAGGAACCCTCAGCGGCGGAGTTTGCGATCCTGATTTGATTAACCAGCTGTTTAAAAACACAGCGACCTGGTAAAATTTTCAATCACGAGCACGATCTCCAGAATTTAAAATATGGCAAAACTCCGGGCTACAATTGCATGTTTTTTGCAGAATGACCTGCTGAAGCATTCGTCGCTCCTTTTTTCAGGAATGATGATTGTAAATCTGTGCAACCTCACGTTTCAAATGGCGGTGAGCCGGGCACTGCCGGATGCGGAATATGCACTGCTCGCCGCATTTCTCGGGATACTTGCCATCATCAGTTATCCGCTGGCAACACTCATCACCGGACTCGGTCATTACAGCAGCCTGCTTGCACAGGAAAACCGCGCCGGCGACATAAAACGGTTGACACGCAAATGGCTGGTGCTCACCGGAATTCCGGCGCTGCTGTCCGGCGCCGGAATTATTCTGTTTAATGAAACCATTTCCGGCTGGATGCACCTCGAACGTGCGGCGCCGGTTGTCATTGCCGGAATTACACTGCCGGCGCTGTTCTGGCTGCCGGTGCTCACAGGTGCGGCACAAGGACTTCAGCTGTTCGGCTGGGCATCCGCCGCGTCAATTTCCGGCGCAGTATTCCGTTTTCTGTTTGGTGCCGGGCTGGTGATCTTCTGGGTTCCGGCGTGCGGCTGGGCAATGGTCGGTCACGGCGCTGGACTTTATATTTCCGCCGGCGTGCTCATGGCTGCACTGCTGCTTGTTCTCCGGCGTGCGCCGGCAACGAACTCCGCATTACCGGGCATGCGCTTTTATCTGCTGCAAAGTTTCTTCATTCAAACCGCATTCGCCGTTTTAATGAATGCCGACGTAGTGCTCGTTAAACATTTTCTACCGGCAGAAACCGAATTTGCTTATGCCGCAACGCTCGGACGCACCGTAGCATTCATTCCGGCGGTGATTGCAGTAGCCATGTTTCCAAAAGTTGTGTCCGATAAACACGCCACCGCCGAACACCGGAAAATATTTTTGCAGTCATTCGGATATACTGCGCTGCTTGTTTCAGCCGCACTTATCGGCTGCTTGCTGTTCCCGCGCCTGCTGCTGCGCATTCTCTTTGGAATTCGCACGGCCTCGCCGTCTATCATTTTACTCACGCGCCTCATGGCCATCGCTATGTCTTTCTCTGCGCTAGTAAACACAATCATTCAGTTTCTACTGGCTCAGCGCCGGTTTTTTGCCGCACTGCCGGTACTGTTCTGCTGCGGTTCATACCTGCTCGCAGTGTATCTCTGGCACGATCACATAAATAATATCGCAGCTTTTTCTGCCGCGTTAAATGCCATCGCATTGATTACCGGACTGCGCGCAATATTCCGGTTAAGAGGGTTCGATGCTTAAAAAAATTGCAACGGAATCATCCTGTATCATTTCACACCTGAAAAATGTTTGGCAGTTGTTTTGAAAGCTGCCCTGTTTTAGCACCAAATATCAGGGGTTTTCAAAACGAGGGCTGAGAGCGCGAAACTTCACGAGATCCTGTTATTATTGATCGAAATCGACGTTACAATGGTGGGCCCGGCAGGACTTGAACCTGCGACCAAGAGATTATGAGTCTCCTGCTCTGACCAGCTGAGCTACGGGCCCGAATGGAAATCACGCTAATTGATGCATCAGTTTAAAGCAAGTTTCAATACGCATTGATCAACTGCTTTTTGGCAGGATTAGTTTAAAAGTGCCGCCCACTGCTCGATGGAAATGGATGCGGGGCGGAGTTCGGGATTGATTCCGGCAGCGGAAAGTTTTTCGAAATATTCCGGCGCGTTTTTGTGCAGGGTTGAACCGATTTGTTTTCGACGCTGCGTAAAGCAGAGTTTGATGATTTGTTTGAAGCGCGCGTAGTTATTAATTTCGGCGAGCGGTGAGGCGCGTTTTTCAAATTGCACAATGGAAGACCACACGTTCGGCGCCGGCATAAAACAGGTCGGGCTGACGCTTTTAATATTTTTCACGATGTACTTCAGCTGTGTCCAGATGGCGAGCGATCCGTATGGATCTTTCCCGGGCTGTGCGGTCAACCGGTCGGCGACTTCTTTCTGCACCATCAATACCATGCGTTCCGGCAGCGGTGCAGATTCCACTGCGTTAACGATAAACCGGCTGCCGACAGAATAGGGAAGGTTCGCCACAATTTTATTTACGCCGCCAGAAAATATTTTATTCAAATCAACATCGAGCACGTCGCGTTCAATCAGATTTAACGGCGGGAAATAGTGTTGCAGATGTGCAATCATTGCCGGATCTTTTTCAATCGCGGTGAGCGGGGCGCCGGTCTTTAAGAGCGCCTGCGTCAATGCACCGAGTCCGGGGCCGATTTCGAGCAGCCGGTCGTCCGCCGAAATTTGTGCGGCATCGACAATGATGTTGAGAATATTGGCATCGATCAGATAATTCTGCCCGAGTCCTTTGTTCGGACGGTGACCAAGCCGGTCGAGATGCGCACGGATCACAGACGGGCTGGTGAGCTTACCGGGTATCATGTTTTCCACGGGTTTGGTTCTCCGGCAAGATGAATGGCAATTTCAATTGCGGCGATCATACTGGCCGGACTCGCACTGTTTGTTCCGGCAATGTCGAATGCGGTTCCGTGATCCGGTGATGTGCGTACAATCGGAAGTCCGGCGGTGAGATTGATGCCGCAATCGAACGCATGCATTTTCAGCGGGCCGAGTCCCTGATCGTGATACATTGCCACGATCGCGTCATATTGATTGTGCAGCGCCTGGAAAAAAATTACGTCTGCCGGTACCGGTCCGCTGGCATTAAAACCGGCGGCGCGGGCGGCAGCAATGGCCGGTGCAATGATTTTTTCCTCTTCATCGCCAAGCGTCCCGCCGTCGCCGGCGTGCGGATTTAAGCCGCATACGCCGATATGCCCGCCGTTTAATCCGAACCAGGCAAGCGTTTCGCCGGTGAGTTCAATTGCGTCGAGGACGTTTTCTTTGCTCAGTGCGCCGGCAACATCGCGCAGCGGCAAATGCCGTGTAGCGAGCATGACGCGCAGCTCTTTTCCGGCAAGCATCATGCCGTAGCGTTTTGTTTTGCAGAGATCGGCGATCAATTCGGTGTGTCCCGGATAGGCAATTCCGGCGAGTGTTAATCCCTGCTTGCAAATCGGCGCCGTAACTACTGCATCGAATTCTCCCGTAAGGCAGCCTTGTACTGCGCGCTCGACAGCTGCGACAGCAGTGCGCGCCGCCGCCGCCGTAATTTTTCCCGGCGTGACTTTCCCCGCCAATGGAATTTCTACCGTATTCGGAAAGTTAAACACCTGTTGCGGACCGATCGGAATAAAATCGGCGCCGGACTTTGGTCCGCAGGCTGCCAGCGCTTTCAGCGCAACTTCCGGACCGATGCCGTTTACATCGCCGCATGTAATAGCAATTTTTAATGTAGCACTCATTTCATTAACTTCGATTTAACCCCAGATGACGCAGCTATAAACGGATTTATCGGCCACGAAAAACACAAAACAGATGAAAGGGAAAAAGGCGCTGACGGGGCGGTTCATTTTTTGTGGCAATTAAAATAAATCAATACCGTTCAACAAAATGTCTGGTGGAGAGACGTTTGATAAGTTCCTGATGGAGCCGGTTGCGCTCGGACTGCAGCAATCTGTCTTCAATAGATTTGCGTGCATCTTCGAACGGTATATATCCGCCGGCATCGCGTTCAACGAGGTGGAGAATATAATATTCACCGGATGTTTCAATCATGTCGCTGATGCCGTTGGCCGGCATGGTTTGCAGTGCAGCATGAAATTCCTCCGGGATGCTGCTTAACGTTTTCCACGCTGAAACAGACGTATCACCGGCGGAGACTTCTTTTGCCACCGTATCAAAATCGGTGCCGGATTTCAGTTTTTCCAGAGTAGCCTCGATCTGCTCTTTTTTTACAGAACGGTCGGCATCGGTACGGCCTTTGTTGATCAGAATAAAACTGTACCGCACGCGCAGCGGTGTAAAATAGGACTCTCTGTTTTTCTCATATTCTGTACGCACTGCCTGTTGCGAAATGCTGGCACGGCGCGTGACTTCCTGCGCGTAATAGATCCGGATAAGCATTTGATCGCCAATTTCCGCTTTCCATTCATCCATCGTCATACGGCGCGATACCAGCGCGCGGGTGAGCAGGGCGCGGTCGCCGTCAAACCGCTCGCGGATCAGCCGGTCCATCTCTTCATCCACGGCCTGCGGCGGCAGAGAAAGTGCCTGTGCTTTGGCTTCGGCTTTAATGAGCGCTTCTTCAATCAGAGCTTCACGCCCTTCAACATACGCGGCCGCAACCCGCTCGGTAAGTTCTCTGCCGCTGAGCTGCCGTTGCAGCTGTTGAACATACGGCGCAACGCTTGCGCGGATTTCACCGTAGGTGATCACCGTATCGTTCACGCGCGCCGCATACGCATCAATCACTGCCGTTTGCATGGCATCGCTGTTGTTCGTTTGCGCATACAGCATGCCGGCTGCGCTAAGAAAAATTAAAACCGCTGTTTTCATACCTGCAACATTATGCATAAACCGGCGGGCGATGCAAAATGGAATGAGATTGAACTGCCAATCTTGACCACTGTCTTCACCGCATTTCACGCAGATGAGGCATCTTCGCTGTTTTCCCTTTATTCCTCTGCGTTATAACGCTTCATGCGTTTGCGTTCGTTATCGGTCAGATAGCGTTTGCGCAGGCGGATGTGATTCGGCGTAACTTCAACGAGTTCATCGCCGGCGATATATTCGAGTGCTTCTTCGAGACTCAGTTTTTGCGCAGGCGCGATTTTCATATTCCGGTCTGAACCGGCGGCGCGCATGTTGGTAAGCTGTTTGGTTTTCTGTACGTTCACCGGCAGATCTTTGTCGAGACAGTGTTCGCCGACAATCATTCCTTCGTAACATTCTTCGCCGGGATCGATGAAGAAAATGCCGCGCTGCTGCAGACCGTCGATGGCAAACGGAACAGCGCTGCCGTTGCTGATGCTGATCATCACGCCGTTGCTGCGCTGACTGATGTCGCCGGTGTACAGCCCGTAATGCACAAAGCGGTGCGAGACGATGGCTTCCCCGGCCGTGGCAGTCATAAGTTTACTGCGCAGTCCGATGAGTCCGCGCGTCGGAATATGAAAAGACATATTTTTACGGATGCCGTGCTGATCCATACGCAGCATTTCGCCGCGCCGCGCGCCGATCAGTTCGATCGCTTTACCGGCGCATTCGTCCGGCACATCGACCGTGAGGATTTCAATCGGCTCTTCTTTTTTGCCGTGGTGCGTGTGAAAAATTACACGAGGCTGAGCCACTGTAAGTTCAAAGCCTTCGCGGCGCATCGTTTCAATCAGAATGGAAAGGTGCAGCACACCGCGCCCGCTGACAACAAACGAATCGCCGCCCTGTTCTTCTACACGCAGCGCTACATCGCGTTCACATTCTTTAAGCAGGCGTTCGCGAATATGCCGACTGGTGACATATTTTCCGTCCTGGCCGAAGAAGGGGGAATCATTAATGCGGAACGTCATTGAAAGCGTCGGTTCATCGAGCGCGATCATCGGCAGTGCTTCCGGCGTTTCAGCGTCGGCGATCGTATCACCGATATCCATATCGGCGATTCCGCTGATAGCGCAAAGATCGCCGCACGGGATGCTGTCCATTTTTACGCGTTCAAGTCCTTCGAACGAATGAAGCTCTTTGAGCTGTACCGGACGCACCGCGCCGTTGCGCTTAACAATACACACCGGCGTTTTAAGATCGAGTGTCCCGCGGTAAACGCGGCCGATACCGATCCGGCCGACATAATCGGAATAATCGAGTGTGGTCGCCTGCATTTGCACCGGACCGCCTCTAACCGGCGGGCCGGGAATGTGGTCTATTATCGCATCCATCAGCGGTTGAATGGATTCGCGCGGATCATTCAGATTGTTTACGGCCCAGCCGTCGCGACCGCTGGCGTACAGTAGCGGGAAGTCGAGCTGATCATCGGTGGCGTCAAGTTCCACAAACAGATCGAACACCATGTTATGCACTTTCTCGCAGCGCGCATCCGGTTTATCCACTTTATTGATCACGACCACCGGTTTCAAATTCAGCTCAAGTGCTTTATCCAGCACAAAGCGTGTTTGAGGCATGGGGCCTTCGGCGGAATCGACGAGTAACAGCACGCCGTCTGCCAGATTCAATACGCGTTCAACCTGTCCGCCGAAGTCGCTGTGGCCGGGTGTGTCGATCACATTAATTTTTACACCGCGATAATTTACGCTGATATTTTTTGAAAGAATCGTGATGCCGCGTTCGCGTTCCAGATCGTTGCTGTCGAGCAGACAGTTCTGGAATTCCGTTTCGCGCAGAATGTGCGCCTGTTTAATAATTTGATCGACCAGCGTGGTTTTGCCGTGGTCAACGTGAGCGATAATAGCAATATTGCGAATTTTGTCGTTTCTCATAAAAATTTTTCGGGAAAAGAGCGGCATAATTTACGCTTAAACGGGAATTCGTAAAGCGGAATATTAGCAATGCCGGATTTTTTCTCTGTAAAGGCGGCAGTCCTCAGGAATACGCGAGATTCAGAAAATTTAATGCCCGGTTTTTATTTTTACTTTAGCAGGGCATTCGCATGTTCGAGCGTTCGGCCAATGTTTTTATGAATCCGGTCATGGCCGATCTTATCGACAAGTCCGGCTTTTTTCATGGCTGCCGCCGGCTGCTTGTGAATACCGGAAATTAAAACGATGGTTCCGTGTTTGCGGGTTGAATCAACAACCTCTTCGAGCGCACGCAAACCGGTGGCATCAATGGCCGGCACATTGCGCATGCGCAGGATTAAAATTTTCGGTGATGCAATTGTACTTAAACCGTCCTGAAATTTGCTGGCGGCGCCGAAGAAAAACGGACCGTTGATTTCGAATACTTCAACGCCGTCCGGCACAGTGAAATTTTGCAATGCATTTGGATCGCCGGTATCATCGTCATTCGCCGGGTCTAAAAATCCGGCCTGTGTGACAATCTCCATGCGGCGCATGAATAAAAAAGCGGCAAGCACTACGCCGACCTGAATTGCAACCGAGAGGTCGGCAAATACAGTGAGCAGGAATACGGTAAGCAGTACGAGTACGTCACTGCGCGGGCTTTTGAACAGTTTAATAAAAAAACGCCATTCGCTCATATTGTATGCCACGATGAGCAGAACGGCGGCGAGCGCCGGCATCGGAACGAGCGCGGCATAACGTCCAAAAAAGAGCAGAATGAGGGTGAGGGTAATCGCGTGAATAATTCCGGCAACGGGTGTGGCGCCGCCGTTTTTAATATTCGTAGCGGTGCGCGCGATGGCGCCGGTTGCCGGAATTCCGCCGAAGAGCGGCGAGGCGATGTTCGCGATTCCCTGCGCAACGAGTTCCATATTGGAACGGTGTTTCTTCCCGGTCATTCCGTCGGCCACAACGGCGGATAATAATGATTCAATCGCAGCCAGCAGAGCGATCGTTAACGCCGGCGCAAAGAGTCCGCGCATGATTTGGAAATCCATCGCCGGCAGTGTGAATGACGGCAGATGGCTTGGTACGCTGCCGAAGCGGCTGCCGATGGTTTCCACCGGCAGCTGAAATATCATCACAATCAATGTGGCGGCAATGAGTGCGATGAGTGAGCCGGGAATTTTTTTGGTACCGACGCGCGGCCAGAGAATCATAATGCCAATCGAGATGATTCCGATGCCGGCGGAGTAAGGACTGATTAAATTCAGATTCGTTCCGATGGCGGCAAGTTTACCGATGTATTCGCCGGGGAATTCAGTGAGTTGCATGCCGAGGAAATCAGGGATCTGCGTGGTTGCAATAATCACGGCGATGCCGGTGGTGAAGCCGATGATGAGCGGATAAGGCAGATACTTAATAATGCTGCCGAGCCGGCAGATGCCCATCAGCACGAGCATGACTCCTGCCATCAGAGTAGCGACGGCAAGTCCCTGCACTCCGTATTGCTGCACGATACCGTAAACAATGACGATAAACGCACCGGTTGGTCCGCCGATCTGTACGCGGCTGCCGCTGAAAAATGAAATCAGAAATCCGGCGATGATGGCGGTGTAAAGTCCCTGTTCAGGATTTACGCCGGACGCAATCGCGAATGCAATTGAAAGCGGCAGCGCAACGATGCCGGTAATCATGCCGGCGATCAGATCGCTGGAAAAAGTTTTCAGCGAATAGCCGCCGCGAAAGCAGGTGAACATCTGCGGGATCAAACGGGTATGCATAACGGTCCTCTTTTAGTCGCAAAATAAACGTGTGCTTATACACGTTTTACGCAACGAAAGGAATATATTAATGATTCTGATCCAGAATATCTTTTAGCTCATGTAGAACTTTTACATTCTGCTCCGGCGTGCCGGTTGTAATTCGAATCCAGTCCGGCAGACCGTAACCGTCCATCGGGCGGACGATGACTTTGCGCTTTTGCAGTGCCTGGAAAACGCTCCGGCCGTCGCCGGTTTTAATCAGAATAAAATTAGCGAATGACGATACGAACTCCAGCCCGCCGGCAATTTTCGGCAGTGTTTCATAGAACAGCTTCAGTCCGGCAGCATTTGTCCGGCGTGTATTGGCTAAATGATCTTCGTCCTCCAGCGCCGCCAGCGCCGCTTCCGCCGCCATCAGATTGACATTAAACGGCTGACGCACACGGTTAAACAATGCCGCGGTTTTTTCGTGCGCGATGGCATAACCAATACGCAAACCGGCGAGGCCGTATGCTTTTGAAAAGGTGCGCAGCAGCACCACATTCTCTTTTCCGGCATGAATATATTTCAGCAAATCCGGCGCAGTGCCGTCCGGCATCAATTCCAGATAGGCTTCGTCAAATACCGCCAGCACGTCCGGCGGAATTTTTTCAATGAATGCATCCAGCTGTTCCGGCGTCACCGCTGTACCGGTCGGATTGTTCGGGTTGCAGACAATGACCATGCGCGTTTCCGGCGTAATTGCCGCCAGCATTGCGTCGAGATCGTGTCCGAAATTTTTCATCGGCGTAACAATCGCTGTCGAATTAAACAGTGCCGCAACGAGGCGGTATACCGCAAATGAACCGTCGCTGATCACCATGTTGCTTGCCGGATTTAAAAACGTATGCCCTAGAAATTCAATCAGTTCATTACTGCCGTTACCGAACACCAGATTTTTTTTATCCACGCCGAGCTTCGCCGCCGTTTTTGCCTTCAGGGCGAAGCAGTCGCCGTCCGGATAGCGGTGCATGTTTTTTGCGTGCGCCGCCATGGCTTGCAGTGCTTTTGGCGACGGACCGAGTTCATTTTCGTTCGACGCAACTTTAATGATTTCGTCGATATTCTCAAAACCCAGTTCGCGCGCGACTTCTTCAATCGGTTTGCCCGGTTCATATACCGGCAGATTTGATATCCATTTATTCGCGATCATGCTTCATCCTTTTCAATATTTATTTAAATTGCGAACAAACGCGAATTTACACAAATAATTATTCAACTTATAAAATTTCAATTCATCCGCCGGCTGGCAAGGGACTGCCAGCCCCACCTTTCCATCCGCGTTATCCGCGGTCGAATTATGCGCTCCTGTAAAATTCTTTCGCCGGTAAAATTCCGATTCCGGCGTCTTCCATGACGCCGGCGGCACGCTCAGCATCATCAAAACGAATGACCAGCAGCGCTTTGTTTTTTGCGCCGCAGGCAAACGCATACATATACTCAACACTCAGCCCGCCGGCATCGGCGATTTCCAGAATTGCACCGAGTCCACCGGGCTGATCCGCCACTTCAATCGCTGCCACGTCCGTTAAATTCACCGCAAAGCCGGCGGCCTCAAGTACATGTTTCGCCTGTTCCCACTCGCGGACAATCAGACGTAAAATGCCGAACTCACTGGTGTCGGCGACGGTGAGCGTAACGATATTAATTCCGGCATCTGCCAGAATGCGGCACACATGGCTCAAATGGCCGGGCCGGTTTTCAAGAAATACAGAGATCTGCCGGATTTTCATATGATGTCTCCTTCACTGCGTTTATCAATTACCCGCTTTGCTTTGCCTTCGCTGCGCGCAATGGTTTGCGGTTCGACCAGCTGCACCGGCACGCGCAAACCAACGGTGTGTTCAATCGCGCGCATCAGTTTTTTACGCAGCGATTCCAGTGCGCTGATGCGGTCGCTGAACATCTCTTTTGTCACCTCAACCTGCACTTCAATCTGGTCAAGCCCGTCTTTACGTGTGAGCAGAATCTGATAATGCGGAACGGTTTCATCCACCGAGAGCAGGGCCGCTTCAATCTGTGCCGGGAAGACATTCACGCCGCGAATAATCATCATATCATCAGTGCGCGTACGAATGCGGTGAATGCGCCGGATGGTGCGTCCGCATGAACAGTGCTCCGGCAGTATCGCGGTAATGTCGTGCGTGCGATAACGGATCATCGGAAAAGCCTGTTTCGTCAACGTCGTAATGACCAGTTCGCCAAATTCACCGTCCGGCAGTACCGCGCCGGTTTCCGGATCAATAATTTCCGGCAGGAAGTGATCTTCAAAAATATGCAGCCCGTGCTGCGCCGCACATTCAATGCCGACGCCGGGTCCGATGATTTCCGACAGCCCGTAAATATCATACGCCCGGATGCCGGATTCACGCTGAATATAATCACGCATCGCTTCCGTCCACGGTTCCGCGCCGAATACGCCGGTCTTAAGCTTCAGGTCGGCAAACGACATCCCGTCCGCTTTCACGCGCTCAATCAGGTAAATGAAATAACTCGGCGTACAGCACACCGCGGTTACGCCGAAATCTCTCATTACCATCAGCTGACGTTCGGTATTTCCACCGGAAATCGGGATTACGGTTGCGCCGAGTTTTTCGGCACCGTAGTGCGCGCCGAGTCCGCCGGTAAATAGACCGTAACCGTACGCATTTTGCAGAATATCGTCTGCGCCCATGCCGGCGGCGGCGAATGACCGCAGCATCACGCTGCTCCAGACATCAAGATCATCCTGTGTGTAACCAACCACAATCGGCTTGCCGGTGGTCCCGCTCGACGCATGCAAACGCACCACCTCGTTCATCGGCACCGCGAACAAACCGTAAGGATAGGTATCGCGCAGATCATTTTTATCTGTGAACGGAAGTTTTTCTAAATCAGCGAGCGATTGCACATCGTCCGGCATCAAACCGCGTTCGTCCATGCGCCGCCGGAAAAGTGCAATATGGTCGTAGCAGCGTTTCATGACAGACCGCAGCCGCGCGAGCTGCAGCTCGCGTAATTCGCCGGGTTCCAGATAGTCCGGCATGCTTTCAGGATGAATATGTTTTTTCATGCATACATTTATTTATCAAATCAGTGCGTACGAAACCACGAAACAGTTGTCCAAAAAACATAAATCCGGAATTTTAATTGCACCGGCCGTGCAGCGCCGCCTGCACCGGTTCGGTAAATAGAAACTTGTTTTTGAAAATCTGTTCCTTAGTATATGGCGCCTTATTCCACCGGAGAGATGGCAGAGTGGTTTAATGCGCCGGTCTTGAAAACCGGAGAACCGCAAGGTTCCGGGGGTTCGAATCCCTCTCTCTCCGCCATCCTTCGCGCGTTGCGCTTCGGATGGCAGGCCATTTCCTTTGTTAAAAGCGCGAAGGATGATCGTCCGAAGCTCCATGAGCGAAGGAGGGCAAAATGCATTACGTATATATACTGCAAAGCGAAACGTATCCTGAAAAATATTATGTCGGTCAAACAGATGATTTAAAATCACGTATTGAAAAACATAACGCCGGATACGTCATTTCAACAAAACCGTTTAGTCCATGGAAAATTGCAAGTTATCATGCATTTGCAGATCGTCGGAAAGCAATGGATTTTGAAAAATATTTAAAGTCCGGTTCGGGAGTTGCGTTTGCCAAGAAAAGATTGCGATAGGAAATTATTATTCTGCATCTGACATTTCTTGAATGATATCAGTCTTATTATTTTCGCGCCCGGTGATTGAGGATGTCATCAATAGAAATGTATAATGGTGCAAAACACTTAAATAATAGGGCTGATACCGGACACCAGACACTAACGCAATATCATCAAACAAGCTGTGCGCCGGCGGACGGTGTGATCGTGAGAATTTCCGGCGAAACACCGCCGGCCCGGCTGAGCTCGATAATTTTTTCACTTACAGCGGCCGCATTTGCCGCCTGAACCATGGCAATGGCGCTGCCGCCAAAGCCGCCGCCGGAAAGCCGCGCGCCGAGCGCGCCGGCATCTTTTGCCGACGCAACGACGACATCAAGTTCTGCGCAGGAATTTTCAAAATTTTTGATCGAACTCCGGTGCGATTCAAACAGCAGTTCTCCGAAACCGGCGACATCGCCGGCAGCAAGCAGTGTTACACCGTTTTCAACGCGCGTGATTTCGCCAACCACGTGCGCCGCGCGTTGTGCCGCCGCCGGGTCAATTTTATCGCGATGGGCTGCAAATTCCTCCCACGAAACATCGCGCAGCGCCGCTACCGGATGCGGCAGGATTTTTGCAAATTGCTCCGCCGCCTGTTCGCAGCGTTCGCGCCGTTCGTTATACGGTGAATCGGCCAGGCTGTGTTGGATGTGCGGGTTGATTGCAAGAAATTCAATATCCGCCGGCAGGACAGCGCCGGTTACATCCAGACTGCGGAAATCGGAATGGATCAAACCGTGGTCACGGCCGAAAATACTGGAAAACTGATCAAGCAGACCGCATTTCGTTCCGGCAAACAGGTGTTCTGCTTTTTGACACAGTTTTGCGATCTCTTTTTTATCAATTTCTGTGCCGAGTATTTTCAACACCGCAAACGCTGCCGACACTTCGAGTGCGGCGGAACTGGAAAGCCCGGAGCCCATTGGAATCGATCCAAAAAATGTGCAGTCAAGGGCATCAATTTTTTCGCCGGTAAATTCCTGAATAAAATAAAACACACCCTTGATATAGCTTGCCCAGCCGAAGCCGGAAACTTTAGCAGTATCTGTCGGCAGAAATTCGGCAACTTCATTCACGTCCACTGCGAGCAGCCGGATTCCGGCGTGATCAGATTTTGAAATACAGAAACAATGCCCGAGGTCAATGGCCGCCGAAAGCACGGTGCCTTCATTGTAATCTGTATGGTTTCCTAAAACCTCAATCCGTCCCGGCGCCCATGCCACCGCTTCCGGCTGTTTCCCAAATCGCGCCCGATGTGCAGCAACGGCTTTCTCAATGGCCGTTTCTTTTTTCATTGTCTGTCCTTATCATTGCAAGTAAGCAAAAATTATTTTCATTATCACCGGTTTGTAAACAAAGAATAGTAGACAGGGTTAACAGGATTTATCGGATTAAGTTATTTTTTAATCACCGACCTTCACTAATTTGTGAATGCCGATCAGTGATTCGAATTTTTCTTCTTCCTTAGTTTTTCTTTGTAAAAGATTTCCGGGGGGTTCGTGTTTTGCGACCAATCTGCAATCAACAATGTCTAGTCCGAGCCATCGGTTTTGACTTTACCGGCCGCTTTAATTTTTTCGACGAGCGTGTTGCAGAGCCCGGGATCTTCAGCGAGAGCTTTGCGTGCGCCTTCACGCCCCTGTCCGAGCTGCTGTCCTTCGAACGAAAGCCAGGAACCTTTTTTATCAATCAGTCCGGCATCGATTCCGGCGTCGATCACTGAGCCGGTCCAGGAAATTCCTTCGGCATAAAGAATATCAAATTCAGCGACAGTAAACGGCGGCGCGACTTTATTTTTGACAACTTTCACTTTTGTGCGGTTGCCGTAAATCGTGCCGGCGGTATCTTTTAACTGTCCAATGCGCCGGATGTCTATACGCACAGACGAATAGAATTTCAGTGCGCGACCGCCGGGCGTTGTTTCAGGGCTGCCGAACATGACGCCGACTTTTTCACGAATCTGATTAGTAAAAATAACGCTGCAGTTAGTGCGCGCAATTGCGGCAGTGAGCTTACGCAGCGCCTGACTCATCAAGCGCGCCTGCAGGCCGACATGCGACTGTCCCATTTCACCTTCGAGTTCTGCGCGCGGCGTCAGCGCTGCCACGGAGTCAACCACCACAACGTCGATCGAACCGCTCTTCACGAGCGTTTCACAAATATTAAGCGCTTCTTCACCGGAATCCGGTTGCGAAACCAGCAGGTTATTCAAATCGACGCCGATTTTCTGTATGTAGCCGGGATCAAGCGCGTGTTCGGTATCGATAAATGCCGCCGCTCCGCCGCCTTTCTGCACGTTCGCGATAATATGCGAAACCAGTGTTGTTTTTCCGGAGGATTCGGGGCCGAAAACTTCAATCACGCGGCCGCGCGGCACGCCGCCGATGCCCAGCGCAATATCCAGCGTCAGCGCACCGGTGGAAATCGCCGGAATTTTTTTCGGGCCGGACTCTTCACCGAGGCGCACAATCGCGCCGTCGCCGTATTGTTTTTTAATTTCCGCCAGAACCGCGTCGAGGCTGACAGATCCCTCTTTTTTATCATTTTTTGCCATGCGAACAGCCTACACTCCCGACATTAATGTGCAAGCGCAGAAGTGTCCTCTTATTAAGAAAACTGTTGATATTCCGTGCCGGGGGCAGTTCGAATTGTTTCGTGTTTCGGAAAATTCTGTTTCGTGCTTATATGTCAGAATGTCTTTACTTAAAACGTATATTCTCGATGTACTTGGCTGTAAAGTCAACCATTACGATTCACGGCAGATTGTACGGTTGCTGCAAGGTCACGGACTGCGTTTAGCCGATTCCGGAGAGGCGGCCGATCTGGTGATCGTGCACACCTGCGGCGTAACGGCAGCGGCGGTGCAAAAATCCCGGCAGTCGATACACCGGCTGATTCGCCGGAATCCCGGGGCAGTGATTTTCATAACCGGCTGCGCCGCCAGCGAAGAACTGCTCGCCGTGCCGGGAAAAATTGATGCGCGCATTGCCGCCGGCCCCGGATGGATTCAACTGCTCGCCGACGAACTGCATCTGTTTTCATTACCGAATCCCAGTTTCCGTCTGCCGGAAAACGCCGACGAACTGCCGGCGGAAACGTTCGGTGAACGGACGCGCGGTTTTTTGAAAATTCAAGATGGCTGTGATGCAAATTGCGCCTATTGCATTGTGCCGCAGCTGCGCAAAAAACCGCGCGATAAAGATATGGATGCCGCGCTCGCCGAAGCTGAAGCGATAGTGCGGCAGGGCTGTAAAGAAATTGTCGTCGCCGGCGTTCATGTCGGATTATACGGACGCGGCAAAGAATATTCATTATCGGATTTCCTGCGCAAGCTTACAAAAATTCCGGCGCTCGAACGCATTCGTATGTCGAGTTTGCATCCGGCAGAATTAACCGATGAACTGCTGAATATCTGGAGCGGTGCAAAAAATATGATGCCGCATCTCCACCTTTCACTGCAGTCCGGCTCCGCCGGCGTTCTCCGGCGCATGGGGCGCAGCTATTCGCCGGAAGAATTTTCCGGTGCGGTGAAACGCGCACGCGCCATCCTGGATATTCCGGCGATTACAACCGACGTCATCATCGGCTTCCCCGGCGAAACGGCCGCAGAGTTTGAAGAGACGTTTAATTTCTGCTGTGCCGCCGGTTTTGCCGATATGCACATTTTCACCTTTTCGCCGCGGCCCGGAACGCGCGCCGCCGGAATGCCGGATGCTGTTCCGGCGCAGATTGCTCACGAACGGCAGCAGCGGCTTATGGAACTCGCCGGAATAATGAAAGAGAATTATCACCGGAAATTTATCGGCCGCACAGTGGATGTGCTGGTTGAACGCGCAGTGAACGGCGAATGTTCCGGTGGTTCGCCGCATTATATTCCGGTGCAGTTTCCCGGCGCAGAAAATCTATACCGGACGATCGTTCCGGTGAAAATTCTTTCAGCCACGAAGCAGAATTTATCAGGAGCAATACCGGACGCATAACGGCGCCGATAAAACGCGGGACGGGCATTCCTGCCTGCCCTGCGCAGGCAGGAATGCCTGCGCCACATTTGTTTCTTTGTAAAAAATCCGTGTATCCGGTGTGTTTGCCGTTTTCGCTGCTTTCTTTCAGAAAGCCACCCTTCGAATCCAGCCTGTCCGCGTATGCATCGTTGTGGGGCAGACATTCTTGTCTGCCCTGCGCAGGCAGGAATGCCTGCGCCACATTTGTTTCTTTGTAAAAAATCTGTGTATCCGGTGTATTTGCCGTTTTCGCTGCTTTCTTTCAGAAAGCCACTCTTCGAATCCAGCCTGTCCGCGTATGCATCGTTGTGGGGCAGACATTCTTGTCTGCCCTGCGCAGGCAGGAATGCCTGCGCCACATTTGCTTCTTTGTAAAAAAATCCGTGTATCCGGTGTATTTGCCGCTTTCGCTGCTTTCTTTCAGAAAGCCACTCTTCGAATCCAGCCTGTCCGCGTATGCATCGTTGTGGGGCAGACATTCTTGTCTGCCCTGCGCAGGCAGGAATGCCTGCGCCACATTTGCTTCTTTGCAAAAAATCCGTGTATTCGGTGTGTTTGCCGTTTTCACTGCTTTCTTTCAGAAAGCCACTCTTCGAATCCAGCCTGTCCGCGTATGCATCGTTGTGGGGCAGACATTCTTGTCTGCCCTGCGCAGGCAGGAATGCCTGTGCCACATTTGCTACTCCGGCAGGAAAACAGTCACAACTTACTTGTAGAAAACAAGTCCATCCCGCTATGCGGGAACTCATCAAAAACGGTCTATTCGCCGGCGAAAACCGCTGCCGGAATTTTTACCGGACATCTTTTTCTGAAAGTTTTTTTCCGGAACGCAAATGTTCCTCTATGATCTGAACACATCGTTCACTTCGCGAGATGCCCAGTTTCCGGGCGCTTTGATCCAGAGCAGCAGCCAGTTGTTCTGAAACGGCAGTTTTTATAACTTTTTTATACATATGTATCTTTCCCAGTCTTTAAATGATATCAGCAAAAAATACGTATAAATTTTATATAAAAAGCATGAGTTATTTCTGAGCCGCTAAGGGCATGCTTTCTGTTTTTTCAAACGAATCTGCCAGTTCATTGTAAACAGATTTCGCATCGAAGCCTAACGCGTTGCAAATCCAGTAAAACTCAAGAATATCCACACGGCGTTCGCCGTGTTCTATCCGCCAGACAAAAGACTGTTCCCGTTGCAGCATGTCCGCCATCTGCTGTTGCGTAAGACCGGCTGCCGTTCGCATTTGTACCAGTTTTTTCGTGACACACTCGTATTCAGCGGTATGGGTAGATTTTCTCATACGGATAACATTGCACTATTTGCTGCCGTTATCGCAAAACGCGTTAAATTGGTGTAAATTTAATGTAATTTATTATCCATAAATTGGATATATCGGTTTTTGTCGCATGACGAGATTTATAAAAATAAAAATTGTTTTCAATCGCGTGTTCATTATATCCTGAACAGATTGAATTTTGGAGAATGCAGTTGGACGCCGTACTTTCAGCGCTTGAAAAAGAAGTAGTCGATGTTTTCGTCAAAGTTGCTGCGATTGTAAACCTTCCGCGCTCGGTCGGAGAACTATACGGCATCCTGTTCATCTCTCCCGAACCGATGTGCATCAGCCTGCTGATGAAAAAATTGAACATGAGCAAAGGTTCGACCAGTCAGGGGCTTAAAATTTTGCGCTCTTTCGGCGCAGTCAATACAGTCTATATTCCCGGCGACCGGCGGGATTTTTATGAGGCGGAGGCGCAGCTCAAAAAAATTGTCGGCGGATTTATTAACGAACAGCTGCGGCCGCACTTTGAAAACGGGAAAGAGCGGATTCAACAGATGGAGCAGCTGGCTAAACAATCCGGTGAAGAGTTTTTCATCGAGCGCATCGACCGCCTGAAGGGCTGGCATAAAAAAGCGGCTATGCTGGCGCCGTTCGCTGCAAGTTTTGCCAAGGCAGATGGATGAACAAAGAGGCGTCAGCACAAGCGGATACGGTTTGGATTTGCGTGAAAACGCAAACCCGGCGGGAGCATATTGCCGCCGGCCAGTTGCGCCGATTGGCGGAGGTCGAAGTCTTTTGTCCGCGGATCCGCTTCCGGCGCAATACCAGGCGGGGCAGGGTCTGGTTTGACGAAGCGCTGTTCCCCGGATATCTGTTTGTGCGCTGCAAGATTCAAACAACCGGGCGTATCATTGCGACGACCGCCGGAGTCCGGGGAATTATCCGGTTTGCCGGTGAATATGCGACTGTGCCGGCACCGGTCATTGAGTTTTTGAAGCGCGAGGGTGGCGAAACGGTGATCATCCGTGAGCCGGAGCTGCGGACGGGCGATGAAGTTATAGTGGCCGCCGGCGCACTGCGCGGGCTGCGTGCTGTCATCACTCAGGAACTGCCGGGCAGTGAGCGGGTGAACATTTTAATGGATTTGATGGGTACGGCTGTTGCGGCAGAAGTCCCGGTGGATGTTTTGGAACGGGTGGCCTGAACAGGGCCGCCAGAAGGTCGAACGTTGGCCTTTAAACAACAGAGTAAACCAGAGAGAAGGTTTCGGAATATTGCCGAACGACCGGGGGCGGCAGCTTAACTTAGAAAGGTAGCGATATGATAAAAAAAGCATTGATCACAGGCATTACAGGACAGGACGGATCCTATTTAGCGGAACTGCTGCTGGACAAAGGCTATGAAGTTCACGGGATTGTCCGGCGCACCAGTTCATTCAATACGGGACGGATAGACCATCTGTATAAAGACCGGCATGAAACCGGCGTGAAGATGTTCCTTCATCACGGAGATTTGACCGACTCCAGTAACCTGAACCGGCTGATTGAAAAAATCAGACCGGACGAAATTTATAATCTGGGCGCCCAGTCGCACGTTCAGGTTTCGTTTGAAGTGCCGGAATATACGGCGGAAGTGGATGCCATCGGAACCCTGCGCCTGCTGGATGCCATCCGTGAAACCGCCGTCAACAGCCGGTTTTATCAGGCATCCACCTCGGAGCTGTATGGGAAAGTTGTCGAAGTTCCGCAGACCGAAACAACGCCGTTTTATCCGCGCTCGCCGTATGCGGTCGCAAAACAGTACGGGTTCTGGATTGTAAAAAACTATCGCGAGGCCTACGGACTGCATGCCAGCAACGGAATACTTTTCAATCATGAGTCGCCGCGCCGCGGGGAAACCTTTGTAACGCGCAAAATCACCATGGCGGTGGCGCGCATCTCCCGCGGTCTGCAAAAATGTCTCTATATGGGCAATATCAATGCCCGGCGCGACTGGGGATATGCGCCGGATTATGTTGACATGATGTGGATGATTCTTCAGCAGGACACCCCGGATGATTATGTGGTCGCAACCAATGAAATGCACACCGTGCGCGAATTTATCGAGAAGTCGTTTGCCTACACCGGCATTGAGATCGTCTGGGAAGGCGAAGGGGTGAAAGAGGTTGGCAGAAACCGGAAAACCGGCGACGTGATTGTTCGCATCGATCCGCGTTATTACCGCCCGGCAGAGGTTGAGCAGCTGCTGGGGAACCCCGCCAAAGCCAAACAGCAGCTCGGCTGGGAGCCGACAGTAAAATTTGCAGAACTCGTTAACATCATGACCGAGGGGGATCTCCGTCTGCTGGATGGCGAATGCTACCGGAAAGGGTTTTAGAAGTTTGAGGTTGGGAGTTGGCAGTTTGAAGTTTGGAGTTAGCGGTTGGAAGTTGGGAGTTTGTGGTTTGGGGTTTGAGGGCGGGAGTTTGGAGTTGGGGGTTGATGGTTTGAAGATTGGGGTTGAGTGAGAGTTATGAGTGATTATAAGGATCTTGATGTCTGGAAAAGAGCGGTCGATGTGGTTGTACGCATTTATAGAGAGACGGCATCTTTTCCGGACTCAGAAAAATTCGGAATTGTGAACCAGATGCGGCGGGCTGCCGTTAGTATACCCTCAAATATTGCAGAAGGGAGTGCCAGACATCATTCCAAAGATTTCACCCATTTCTTACGTATTGCAGATGGATCGGCCGCAGAACTGGAAACGCAGCTTATCATCAGCATCAAACTGGAATTTTTATCAGTACCGGCAGAATTACTGGAAGAAATAACCGTTCTCCGGCGCATGCTTGCCGCATTAATAAAATCATTACGGAAGTAAGTATGAAACATCCAACCCCCAACCCCAAACTCCCAACTTCAAACTCCCAGCCTCCAACTGCTAACTCCCAACTTCAAACTCCTAACCTCCCAACTCCAAACATCCCGTGCAATGCACGGATCTACATCGCCGGACATTTGGGTCTGGTCGGCGGCGGCATCTGGCGGGCTTTTGAGCGGCACGGCTACACCAACCTGATCGGACGCTCCATTGATGAGCTGGATTTAATTCAGCAGCAGGCTGTAGACGAATTTTTTGCCGCTGAAAAACCGGAATACGTTGTTTTAGTGGCGGCAAAAGTCGGCGGGATCCATGCCAATAACATTTATCGCGGACAGTTTATCTATGAAAACCTCATGATCGAACTGAACGTCATTCACGCCGCATATAAGCACGGAGTCAAAAAACTGCTTTTCCTCGGCTCGAGCTGCATCTATCCCAGGCTGGCGCCGCAGCCGATCAGCGAAGAGGCGCTGCTGACCGGTCCGCTGGAGCCGACCAATGAGCCCTATGCCATTGCCAAAATCGCCGGCATCCGGTTGTGCGATGCATATAACCGGCAGTACGGAACCAATTTTATTTCCGCCATGCCAACCAATATGTACGGGCCGGGAGACAACTATCATCCTGAAAACTCCCATGTCCTGCCCGCCATGATTCGCAAAATGCATCTCGCAAAATCGCTTGAAAATGAAGATTTTGACGAACTGATGCGCGTATACGCGCGTGAGTTGTCAGTTGTTCGTTGTCAGTCGGCAGGGACAGTCCCGGCGGCTCAACAGCCTGACAACCGGGAGCTGATGGAGTGGCTGGCCAAATCCGGCATTACTCAATCGGAAATCGGAAATCGGAAATCTGCAATTTGTTTATCTCTCTGGGGAACCGGAACCCCGCTGCGCGAATTTCTTTACAGCGACGACCTCGCCGAAGCCTGTCTCTTTCTCGTTGAAAAAGTAAACTACAGCGATCTGGCATTCACCGACGCCTCCGGCACCGTGCAGTCGCACATCAACATCGGCTCAGGCAAAGAAGCCGCGATCCGGGAGATCGCCGAAACCGTTAAAGAAGTCGTCGGATTTCAAGGAGAAATCGCGTGGGATTCCAGTCAGCCGGACGGCACACCGCGCAAGCTCATGGATTCGTCTCGCATCAACACACTCGGCTGGACACCGCAGATTTCTCTGAAAGAGGGAATCGCGCGGGCCTATCAGGATTTTCTGTCGCGTATTCACTCCGTGCAGAGATGAGCAGGATTCAGTCCACGGCTCTGCAGGCCGATAACCCTCTGCAATGCTCGGCATTCATCGACCGGCGCACATCATGAAAGAGTCACATCGCATAATTTTAAATACACTCGCCACCTACGGCCGGTCGGTCTTTGCGATGGTGGTCACCCTGTTCACTGCCCGCTGGATACTGCAGGCCCTTGGCGAGACAGACTTTGGTCTATATGGCGTTGTCGGCAGCCTGATCCTGATCATCACGTTTTTAAACGGAGCGATGACAGTCGGCGTCGCCCGGTTTTATGCCTACTCCATCGGCCGGGGCGATCACCTTCCGGAGGGTGAGGCCGCGGCGGAGCTGCAGCGCTGGTTCAATACAGCCTTTTCCATCCATGCGATTCTGCCGCTGCTGCTGGTACTGATCGGCTACCCGCTGGGTACTTATGCGATCAAACACTGGCTGATCATTCCGGCCGAGCGGCTGGAAGCTTCGATTTGGGTCTTCAGAATATCGCTGATTACCGGCGTGGTGAATGTGTGGTCGGTCCCCTTTCTATCCATGTTTACGGCGCATCAACTGATCTCGGAACTGGCAGTGTTTGATATCATGCGCTCTTTGTTCACATTTTTCTGTGCATACTGGCTGTTAAAAGTTCAATCCGACCGGCTGATTATTTATGCGGTTTATATGATGCTGATCAATGCCGGCATACCTCTGCTGCAATCCCTGAGAGCCGTGCTTAAATTTAAGGCGTGCCGCATCAGGCTCTCCTATCTGTACAACAGCGAGTATCTAAAAAAGCTGTTCGGTTTTGTCAGCTGGAAGATGTTCGGTATGGGCTGTGTAGTTTCCAGAACGCAAGGCGGTCCCATCCTCATCAATCTCTTCTTCGGTCCGCAGGTCAATGCCGCCTTTAATATCGCCAACCGGGTCTCCATTCAGGCAACGATGCTTTCAACCGCTCTGATGGGGGCGTTTCAGCCTGCGATTACATCGATGGAGGGGCGTGGAGACAGGCGCATGATGCTGGCTACGGCGCTGCAGGTGTGCAAGTTCGGCTCCCTGCTGGTCCTGCTGTTTGTCATCCCGCTGATGCTGGAGATGGACTATGTACTGCGGCTCTGGTTGAAAACTCCGCCCGCATTTTCCGGGATTTTGTGCCAGTGGATGCTGGCGATGCTGGTCATCGACCGGTTGACCGCCGGGCACATGCTCGCCGTCAATGCACATGGCAAAATCGCGCTCTATGAGCTGGTGCAGGGGACACTTTTGGTGCTTGCTCTGCCCCTTGCCTGGATCTTTTTCAGGCTGAAGAGCGGTCCGGCCGGCATGGGGATTGCCCTGTTTATTTCAATGGGTCTTTATTGTGCCGGCCGGCTGGTTTTTGGCCGGGCACTTCTGCAGCTGCCGGTCACAGTTTGGATCAGGCGGGTGGCGCTTCCGGTTGGGCTGCTCTCCATCTGTGCGCTCGCGGCGGGCTGGGGTGTGATGTGGTCGATGGATGAAGGATTTTACAGGCTCTGTTTTACGACGGCAGCCACAGGAATCTGTTCTGCGGCACTGGGCTGGGTTTTGGTACTGACCCGCGCAGAGCGGGAATTTGTCCGCAATCTGGTTAAAAAGATGATTTTACGGATGCGTCCCTCCTTTTAGCTGTCCCGTCGGCTTGGGGTTGCAAAAAACTACGACGCTTGATTGAGAATGATACGATGAAAATTTTAATTTTAGGCGGTACTGGAGCGATGGGACATCACCTCGTCCAGTTACTTGCGGATCGCGGGGAAGAGGTAACGGTTACCTCCCGCTCTGCCAGGAGCTCTCAGGAGAGGCTTCGTTATATACAAGGCGATGCCAAAGAGATGGGCTTTCTCAGTGCTATTCTCAATGAGGAGCATTGGGATGTCATTGTGGATTTTATGGTCTATTCCACCCGCGCTTTTAAAGAACGGATCAGAGCGCTGTTAGAGGCGACGTCGCATTACGTATTTTTAAGCTCCTCCAGGGTATATGCTCAATCCGGCAGCCCGCTTACAGAGACATCCCCCCGCCTGTTGGATGTTTCGCCGGACGCAACCTTTCTCGCTTCAGACGAATATTCACTTTCCAAAGCACGCCAGGAAGATATTCTGCGGCACTCAGGAAAAGATCACTGGACCGTCATCCGCCCCTATATCACATACAGTGAAGAGCGGTTGCAGCTGGGTGTACTGGAAAAAGAGGAGTGGCTCTATCGGGCTTTGCGGGGGAGGACGATCGTCTTTTCCAAAGATATCCATTCAAAGAGTACAACGATGACCTACGGGGGAGATGTCGCTGCCGCCATAGCACATGTAGTCGGACAGACTGCTGCCTTGGGAGAGGTTTTTCATATCACGGCTGCACATTCTGTCGCATGGGCGGATGTGCTGGCTCTATATCTGGAGGTATTAGAAAAGCATCTCGGGCAGAGACCAAAGGTTTTATTGCAGAATCTGAAACAGTTTATGAGATGTAAGCATTCAAAATATCAGATCATATATGATCGGCTGTTTGACCGGCGGTTCGACTCTTCAAAGATCTATCAGCTTGCGGGTATGCCGGATTTTACGCCCGCAGACGCAGGTCTAAAACGATGCCTGGAACAATTTTTAGATCAGCCGAGATTTCGTGAGATCGATTGGATTACTGAAGCTTTAATGGATCGGCAGACAAGAGAGAGGGCCCCTTTCCGTGAGATAAAGGGATTGGAAGGCAAGTTGTGTTACTGCTTGTTTAGATATTTCGGAGCTCCCCCCTCTTTTCGCAGGCTTGCCGTGCGCGTGCGCTCTTTGGTTCTGCGCACGAAGCATTGCCGAAAAAAGTGAGCCGCATTTAATTTTAGATTATGAAAATCTGTACCTCCCGGCAGATAAAAATACAGTTAAAATGGGATTGAATATGACGCACTACTACACAGATGAAAAACAGGTTCAGGTTGTGATTGCTCTGCTGAAAGCGCACGGAATCCGAAAAATTATTGCCTCCCCGGGTACAACAAATATGACGTTCGTGATGAGTCTTAAGTCAGATCCCCACTTCAAACTGTTTTCAGCGGTGGACGAGCGCTCTGCGGCGTATATGGCGTGCGGGCTGGCAGAGGAGTGCGGTGAGCCGGTAGTGATCAGCTGTACGGGGGCAACAGCCTCCCGGAATTATATGCCCGGCCTGACCGAAGCGCACTATCGCAAACTGCCGGTTCTTGCCATTACGGCTACGCGGCCGCTCTCTGAGGTGGGGCATCATACCGCTCAGGTGATTGATCGCAGTGTATTTCCAAAAGACACAGTTGTGCATTCGGTTTCCCTGCCGGTGATTAAAGATGCGGAAGATCAGTGGGACTGTGAGATCAAAGCCAATCGCGCCATCCTGGCGCTCACCCATCGCGGCGGCGGTCCGGTTCATATCAACCTGCCCACCACCTACTGCCGGTCGTACGATACGAAAAAGCTGCCCGAGTGCCGGATTATCCAGCGCATCGGCCCCGATTCCGGGTTTCCCGCGCTGCCGAAGGGCGGGCGGGTGGGCATCTTTGTGGGCTCACACGCGGTTATGCCGGCAGAGCTGACCAGCGCTATTGACCGGTTCTGTGCGGTCTATAACGGGGCGGTATTCTGTGATCACACAAGCGGTTACCGGGGGGCATACCGCGTAGCGTTTTCCATTGTCGGATGCCAGCAGACGTTCGACACATCCGGATTTTATCCGGATGTGCTCATCCATATCGGCGAGATTACCGGCGATTATTATCTGAGGGTTTCCGCCGGACAGGTCTGGCGGGTTTGTGAAGACGGGGAGATCCGCGATAAGTTTCGCAAGCTGCGTTACGTCTTTGATATGAGCGAACGCCGGTTCTTTGACCATTATACCCGCCAGAGCGGCGGGGGACAGGAAGACCGGTATCTGCAGGAGTGTCTGGCATGTGTTGAGCGGATGCACGCGAAGATTCCGAAGCTGCCCTTTTCCAATATTTCCATCGCCAGACGGCTGGCACCCCATATTCCGCCGGGTGCAGTGCTGCATTTCGGAATTCTCAACAGCCTGCGCGCCTGGAACTTTTTTGAACTGCCGGCAGGAGTCGCCGCCATGTGCAATGTCGGGGGATTCGGCATCGACGGTTGTGTCTCCTCACTGATCGGGGCCTCGCTGGCCGACCGCAATAAATTATATTTCGGAGTCATCGGCGATCTGGCCTTTTTTTATGATATGAACGTTCTTGGCAACCGGCACATCGGCAACAATGTCCGGATCCTGCTCATCAATAACGGCAAGGGAATGGAGTTTGGATTTTCATTCCACCCGGCGGCGCTTTTCGGGGCCGAAGCGGATGCGTTCGTGGCGGCAAAAGGCCATTTCGGCAGGCAGTCCCGGCAGCTGGTGAAAAACTTTGCCGAAAATCTCGGCTTCGAATATCTCTCGGCGGCAAACGAGCAGGAGCTGGAGGAAGTGTACGAGCGGTTTATGACGCCGGAACTGACCGAACGCCCTGTGCTGCTCGAAGTTTTTACGAACGATGATGAGGAGTCGCAGGCGATGGACCTCATGATGTCTCTGGAGAAGGATATCAAATCCGAAGTGGTGAATCTGGCCAGACAGGCGATCGGCGCGAAGGGAATCAAGGTGCTGAAGAAGCTCACCAAAGGGTAGAAGTATACAGGTCCGGGGTGCCTTCAGGATCTGAAAAGACCGTCCGCCAGGGGAAGAAAACAGCGTACGCCTGATGTTGCCGTTAATTTAAAGGATATTATGAATAAGGTTAGTATAAAACAGCACGTCCTGGATCATCTCTGTTTAATTCGTGATGTGATCTTCACACTTCGCCCGCGAGCTTACATCGCGGCGGCGCCGACACACGCCAACCTCGGCGATCAGGCGCAGCTGATGTGTCTGGAACTGTGGATTCAGAAGAACTATCCGGAGCACAAACTAGTCCGTATCCCGATTTCTCTGCTTGCGGCACATGTGGTGCTGGTTTCCGGATATTTTCTTGCAGCGGTGCGGTGCATGCTGGTAATCGGTACCCTGCGGGTTTTTTCGCGGGGAAAGGATATTATTTTCGGGCATAGCGGCTATTTCTTTATTGATCATCACAGCGGCTGGTATTCGTTTGCCCGGCTGGCCGGCGCATTGCCGAAAACCAGGCTCGTGATCATGCCGCAGACTGTAAACTTCATGAATCCGGTTATTCGCAATACAGCGGCGCAGATTTTTGACGGGCACCCTGACACCACGATTATCTGCCGGGATGAAACATCGTTGGAAAAGGCCCGGGAAATGTTCAGCCGGTGCCGGCTGCTGCTCTGTCCGGATATCGTAACCACGCTCATCGGTTCAGAGCGCAACCGCCCTGAAAAACGGAGCGGGATTCTTTTCTGTATGCGCAGCGATGTGGAATCCTTCTACGCCAGGGAAAAAATGGAGGATATGGCTGCCAGGCTCGCAATTCCCCGGACGGAGTTTTCTGATACGACGATTGCGGCGGATGCGTGGACCGTCCGGAATGAAAAGGAGCGGCTCATCAATGAATATCTCGATTATGCGGCCTCGTTTGCGGTTGTGGTAACGGACCGTTATCACGGAGCGATCTTTTCGCTGATTGCGGAGACGCCGGTAGTCGTGATTGATTCCGCAGACCACAAGCTAAGAAGCGGAGTCGCGTGGTATCCGGCAGAGATATTCGGGCGCAATATCGTATTTGCCGGGTCGCTGGAAGAGGCGGAAAAAAAGGTGAAGGCCTTCCTGGCGGATACGGAACGGCGGGAGGCGCTTCCTCCGTATTTCAAAGAAAAATATTATGAGCACTTAAAAGCCCGCCTATAAAAGCTGTAGAAGCAGAGCAGTTTTGTATGGACACAGGAAACATGATCAGCGGCAGATCGATTGTTATCGGCATTGCGGGCGGGACGGGATCAGGCAAGAGTACGCTGGCGCATGCGGTGTGCAAACGCCTGGGCGGGGATGCGTCGATGCTTCTTTCTCAGGACTCCTATTATAAAGACCGCAGCGATATTCCTGTTGAGGAGCGGGCGCTGGTTAATTACGACCATCCGGATGCTCTGGACCTGCCGCTGCTGGCCGCCCATCTTCAGGCCTTGAAGAACGGCCGCTGTGTGACGGTTCCCTGTTACGATTTCACCGCGCATACCCGGCATGACGGATTGGTGACTGCTCCGAAAAAAATCATAGTGGTGGAGGGCATTTTGCTGTTTTCTGATCCACAGGTGCGGGCGGCTTGCGATATTAAGGTTTTTGTGCGTACGGCCGATGACATACGGTTTGTGCGTCGTTTATTGCGCGATATGACCGAACGGGGCCGCACAGCCGGGTCAGTAGTTGAACAATATCTGGAAACAGTCCGCCCGATGCACCGTCAGTTTGCAGCGGATGGAGCCGGCTTTGCAGATTTGGAGGTCGACGGCGAAGCCTGTCTTGAAGAGGGCGTTACAGCAATCATACAATTCATCCGTTCATGCCGGCCGGACTTACTTTAATCACTGCACTTGGTATATTATGAAAATAGCACTCATGGGGTCGTTCCCGATCTATCCTTTCCGCGATCGCGTCAGGTTTTGGAATGACCGTCCCGATCTGACCACCACCTGGAACTATAATCTCGCCTACGCTCTGGCGCGAATTCCGGATCTGGAGGTGCATCTGCTGACGATGGCACCGCTTTGGAAAACAAAAGTTTTCCGCGACAAAAACCTGACCATTCACTTTATCGGGCATCTGCCGAAACTTGATCGATGGGATAACTGGACCCGTATGCGCTACAGCTGCTCCATTTTACGGCGCTATCTGCGCAAGCTTCATCCGGATCTGGTGCATGGAAGCGGAACGGATCATGAATATGGCTATGTTGCGGCGACGAGTAACCGCCCCAATGTGATTACCGTACACGGAGTGATGAAAGAAAATGCCGTGAAAGCTCCGCCGCCGAAAGGATCGGTGGTGTGGCAATATATCCGGCATGAGCCGCTGGCGCTGCAGGCGGCAAAACATCTGATCTCTATAAATCCGTATGTCGAGCAGCAGTTTCCTGAGTATTCCGGGGTAATTCACCGCATCCCGAATCCGATCTCCCCCTCTTTTTTTGAGACCCGCGCAGAAAAAAGAACCGACCTTGTTTTTGTCGGGAAAATGACTGTGCGCAAACGGGTGTTGAATTTGCTGAAGGCGGTGGATCGGATCAGGCAGCGCCTGCCTGATTTGACGGTGCAGTTAATCGGAGGGGGGGAGTCCGGATATATCGAGCAAATTCAGACTTCACTGGATCGAAATCAGCTGCGCAGCAACGTCAAGTTTGTCGGCCCTCTGCAGCCCGCTGAGGTCGCGCTCGCTGTTGCAGGTGCAAAGTGTCTGGTGCTGCCTTCTATCGAAGAGACGGCCCCCATGGTGATTGCCGAAGCATTGGCGATGGGCACCCCGGTGGTCGCTACGGATGTGGGCGGGGTGAAGTATATGGTAGACGATGGCGTGAGCGGATTTATTGTGCCTCCCGAGAACATTGACGCACTTGCCGGAAAGCTGCTGGAGCTTCTGCAGGATGAAGCACTGCAGCGCACTATGTCGGATGCGTCACGCATAGCGGCGGACATATATCATCCGGATACAGTCGCGCAGAAAACCAGAGCGGTTTATGATGCCGTTTTGAAAGAGGGTCTGTAAGATGCAGAAAAAGAGAGCCACTGTAATGATTCATGTGGATGCATTGCGGCACGATTATGTCACGGAAGAAGATATGCCGTTTCTTTACTCCCTTGCATCGACAGGGATAGCGGCTGACGTAATTCCCCCCTTCGGGTTTGAACCGGACGGCGCCTATCTCACGGGGCGGGAGCCGGAAGAGTATGAAGGCGGCGTACATTTTGTCTATTCCCCGGAAACCTCCTGCTACGGCTTTGCCCGCTTTCTGCCGGCATTGATGGATCGTTTGGGACCCTATGTGAGTTTTGCTTTCCGGCGCTTTTTTGTCGAGCGGCTGGTGCGGCATTTTGCCCGCACAGCGCGTCAGAAAAAACAGACCTACATCGGCCGGATCCCCTTTCATCAGCTCCCGCGGTTCGACCTGTGCGAGCAGGAGTATGCTTTTGAACCGGGCGCGCTGAACGGCCTGCCCACTCTCTATGATCAGCTGCGCAAGGGGAATAAAACATGGTTTTTCCATGGCGCGCCGAAACATCCGGTCGGGGTGGACCGGGTGGTGCAACGGGCCCTGCTTGAAATCGACGGGTCGGCCGACTTTATCTTTCTTTTCATTGCCGACCTGGATGCCGCCGGCCATCAGTACGGACCGGAGTCGTGCGAGCGGCGTGCCTGCGCAAAAAAGGTGGACGCCGGACTCCGCCGGATATACGAACATATCACTGCGCTGTATGAGCAGACCGACTGCCTGGTTTTCGGAGATCATGGCATGGTGGCGGTGGAGCGGGGGGTGAATATCGCCGCTGCTCTTAAAACAATACCGTTCAGCGCCGGAAAGGATTATACGGTCTTTCTGGATTCAACCTTTGCCCGCTTCTGGATCCATAACGAAGCGGTTCGCGGTCCGCTGCAGGAGCTGCTGGCCGGCATCGAAGGCGGAACATGGATCTCGGAACAGGACCGGACTGACTACGCAATCCGCTGGAAGAGCCGCCGCTTCGGCGATCTGATCTGGTGGGTTGATGCCGGCTATGAGATCCACCCCGATTACTGGCATTTTCGAGATATCAAGAAAGGAATGCACGGCTATCGCCGTGAGGTGCGCGACAACCATGCCGCCGCCCTCTTCCACTCCACGGCGCAGCCGTTTGCCCGGCAGCTTTCAGAGCCGGCGGCGATGGTTGATCTGTTCGCCACCGTTCTTGACAGCCTCGAACTGCCGCTGCCGGCAGGTGCCCGGGGACGTCCATTAAGGAGTCTTGATCATGAAGATGCATGATCTCACCGGATTTAATTTTACAGTTCATGCCGATCCGGAAGTCAACCGGATCATCGCCGGCCAGTTGCGCGCGGTGGCGGAAGATCTCGCAGCCCTGCTGGGGGACCGGTTGATTGCTGTGCTGGCTGCCGGAGGATTCGGGCGCGGCGAAGGAGGGGTTGTTAAAGATGAAAAAGGCATCCGCCCCGTCAACGACTACGACCTCTATCTGGTTGTAAAAAAGGTCAAGGCAACGCAGCGGGACTATGGAGACCGGATTGAGGCTGTTGCACAGTCCTGCGCGGCCCGGTTCGGCATCAAGCAGATCGATATGGGACTGGTCAGCCGGTGGCAGCTGCTTGTTCCGCGAGACTCGATCACCCGCTATGAGGCGCGCGCAGGCCATCGCATTATTTACGGCCCGGATCATATTACGATCCGGTCGGTCCGGGCTGCGCGCCTCCCTCAGCGGGAGGGTACGCAGTATTTTTTCACGCGCGGCAGCGGACTGCTGATTGCCCGCTATATTCTCGAAAATCGCGATCAGCTCAACAACATGCCCTGGACTGAAAATGTTTTGATCGAGCTGAATAAGGCGGCGATTGCTCTGGGCGATGCCGAGCTGATCCGCCGCCGCCGCTACCACTGGTCATACGCCGAGCGGCTGCGGCGTTTCGAGGCGCTATGCGATCCCGGCTGCCGCGAACTGCTGCCGCTTTACCGTGCCGCCGTGCATCAAAAGCTTAATCCGCGTTTCGATGCCGCACCGAATGCCGCGGAACTCGAGCTGCACTGGGAGGAGCTGGCGGACCGGATGGTCGAGCGTTTTCTTGCATTCGAGTCAAACAGGTTTCGCCAGACCTTTTATAATTTGCAACGATACGGGACTTTTATAGAAAGAGCGGGCTTTAACTGGCATGGCAAGCTGTACAACCGTCTCTATGCGGTCTACTCCGGCCGGCGGGGCGCAGATCCCGACCGGCAGCGCCTTATCGCCTACCTGCTGCTGGCGGGATACAGAGATCCTGAATACCTGCAGCGCGCGGATCAGATGCTGGAAATCGCACCGGATACTGCAGGGTCCGGCAGCGTGCGCTGGCAGCATTCAGCGGCAGCCTTTCTGAAAAAGTGGCATCCCGAAGGGATTGTGGGCTGCCTGCTGGATAAACAAAATAAGAATACGGCAAAAAATAATGGATAATACATTTCATAGACAAAGCGGACCGGATGCCGTCCGGTTAAAACGGGGACTGCTGGCGCTGTTTTTAACAGCAGTAGTTGTTTTTGTGAGTTCTTCCGCCATAAAGTCTGAAAAACTGGTGTTCATGGGAGCGGTCATCGGTATTCCGCTGATGATCATACTGTTTAGTCACCCTGTTCGAAGTCTGTATCTGGCTCTGACCGCCTCTTTTACTTCGTTGAGCGTCCTGCGCATCAGCTCCTTTTCAGATGCCTCCATTTTCTTCGCTTTTGCGGCGCTGAGCTGTTTTTCATTGATGCTGATGCATCGGGGCCGCTATGAAAAACAGCCGGGCGACAGGATGTTATTCTCATTTGTAGCCGTTATTTTAGTTCTTATGGCTGCCCGCGGCAGCGGTCTGAAATTTCTCGGCTCAGCAGTCTGGGGCGGTTCTCCGTATATTCTGGTATTTGCTGCCACCTTTTTTTATCTCTTTTCCCGCCGTCTCCGGGTTACTCGCAGCGGCATTCTATGGACGGTCTTTCTTTCGGTATTGCTCGGGGGCGTAAATACGCTTTTCCAGCGCAGAGGATTTTTTGTTGCGATGGAAACAATGAATGAGTTTAGTCAGGTGCGCCTGAGCTGGGCAATGCCTTTAGCGACCTCGCTGCTGCCTTTGGCGCTGGTGATTCACTGGAAGCGCATCTGGCTGCCGGCTCTTTTGGCTCTTGCGTCGCTCATGGCGGCTGCCGCTACCGGATTTCGGGGGAGAATTGTCAGTACGGTTTTTTTATGTTTTGTCTTTTTCTATTTTTATGCCGGAAACAGAAAACAATATGTTGTGAAGGCGCTGTTTACAGGGCTGCTGCTGTGGGGAGCGATTCTGGCTGCCGCCCCGTTTCTGCCGCTGGGGATGCAGCGCGCAGTCTCGTTTGTACCCGGCGTCACGGTCAATTTAGCCCAGGCATCCGTGGCTCAGGGTTCCACAGAGTGGCGCTTTGAAATCTGGAAATACTGTCTGCAGCAATTCCCGGAATACTGGCTGATCGGGCGGGGGATTGCTTTTAATGTCTGGACAACAATCAGTGAACTCGGCGCCCTTGATGTTCAGCTGCAGAACCAGTGGTTCATGTTTTTGACGCACTCCTATCATAGCGGCCCCCTGACGCTGCTGATCGACTACGGCCTTCCCGGCCTGCTGGTGATGCTGACTGTACACATTTTTTTCATTGTTAAGTGTTTTAGAATGGGGAAAAACCTCTCCGCTGCATCCACCGTTTTAGAGCGCTTTACGCTCTACTTTATTGCCCTGGTACTCACGCAGATTTTTGCTTACTGGGTTCTTTTTGGCAAAACGGAATACCTGGCAGTAATTATCTTCGACATGGGGGTGGTGCATATCGCCTATCAATCGGTTTTAGAGGAGAGAGACATCGCTCGGCAGGAGCACATAGCCGGCAGCGGAGAAGGTGCAGCCGCATGAAGTTCTGGATTGTTACACCCAGTTATAACCAGCTGGAGTGGTTAAAGTGTTGTGTGGCTTCCGTTGCGGATCAGGCGGCGGGGAGTCATGCAGTTGAGGATTGTTCGCTGCCGGTTGATCAGGAGCTGCCGACAACTCGGCAACAAGACAACTTAACAGCGAATCATGCGATCCGCGTGCATCATCATATTCAGGATGCCTGTTCGACCGACGGCACCGTCGAGTTCTTAAAAGAATATATTGCCCGGCAACCTGCGACCGGCAGCTACCAGCTGACCTGCGCCAGCGAAGCTGACGGGGGCATGTATGATGCGCTCAACCGGGGCTGGAAGCTGGCTCCTGACGATGTCGATGTGATCGCCCATCTGAACTGTGATGAGCAGTATCTGCCGAATGCGCTCAGCACTGTTGCCGGGTGTATGAAAAGACATCCGCAGGAGGATGTGGTGCTGGCGGATATGGTGGTAGTGGATGATCAGGGGGAGTATATCTGCCACCGGCGCAGCTTGAAGCCCTATCGCGTGTTCTCGAAATATTGTTGTGCGGGAATGACGGCGACCACATTTCACCGGGCATCTGTCACAAAAGAAAAAAAAGTTTTTTTTGATACGAGCTGGAAAAACTTTGGCGACAAGGTTTGGTATAATGACCTGCACCGCGCCGGCTGTACATTTGCGGTTTGTCATGCGCTGGTATCAGTCTTTACGGATACCGGGGAGAATATAAACTGGACAGACGCGGGGCTCCTCGAAAAAAAACGCTATGAGGATGAGTTCCTGCATGGACGGTCGATCGGCACAACGCTGACGGCCCGTTTATTGGGGTTGAGGCGGGGTATCGCCGAGCTGTTTCTCGCGCCGCCGGAAAACTATTCCCTGTATCTTAACGGTGATCCGGCCGGACGGGTGATCAAAACAATCAGTCATCCAACCGGATTCTGGCATAAACGGTGGTAGAAATAATATCAGTTCAGGCGCTGCCGGTCTTTCCGGGTTTATCTGATAGCGGTCGTCGGTCACTTGTCTGCTTATGACTATATCCAATACTATGTCTGCAGTGCTTACCCGCCTGTTCAGCGCATGGGACCGCGCCAATATCCGCTATCTCGTTTTACGCAATTATGAGCTGCTGCCGGAGCATACAGAGAACGATATTGATATTCTGCTGGATCCGGCTCAGCTCCATCCTGCCCGGAAACTGCTGGAACAGGCGGCGCGTCAGGAAGGGTGGACCATTCATAATCTGGGGCATTTTTCCTGTACGGCACTCTTCCTCTATAATCTTCAGACCCTGGAGCAGATCCATCTGGATTTGATGTGCGGGGCAAAATGGTATTCGTTTTTCTTTGCAGATCATTCCCTGATGCTGGAATCCCGCCTGCCGCATAAAAATTTTTTCAGACCCGCACCGGTGCATGAGACCGCTGTCCTTCTCCTGACGCGGCTGCTCTATGGCGGCCGTGTCAAAGAAAAATACCGGGAGACGATCAGGCGTTCGGCATCAGACAGCCGTCATGAACTTACTGAAGTGCTCTCTCCCTGGCTGGGCGGCAGCCTGAGCAGGCGCATTGTTGAACATGCCGCAGCCGGGCAATGGGAAGCCATCGAAGCGCAAGCCGCGATGGTCCGGATAAACGTATTGCTTGCAAATTTGCGTCATCCATTACGCCTGGTCCGCTCCATGGTTTCGGATGTTGATCGACTGGTGCGCCGATGGCGCAGTTCTCCGGGGCTGTCTGTTGTTTTTTCCGGGCCGGACGGATGCGGCAAGAGCAGCGTTGCTGGCGGACTGAAGGTTCGACTGCTTAAAACATTCTATCCGGAACGCACTATCCACTGCCACTGGAAACCGGTTCCGCAACGAGGAACAACACCTCCGGCCGAAGATCCGCACGGGCAGCCTCCTCGCAACCAAATCATAAGTCTCCTCTATTTCGGATATCACTACGCAGCGTTTATTTTCGGGTGGTGGCGGTATATCAAACCGGTATTGTTTCGGAACGGATTTGCGGTGATCGACCGCTACTACTATGATTTTTTTGTGGATCAACGGCGGTACCGGTTGAGTCTTCCGCCATGGATTGTGCGGCTGGGCTTTATCTTTATAAAAAAACCGGATTTGGTCTTTTGCCTGGATGCAGACCCTGAAATTCTTCAGGCCCGTAAACAGGAGGTTTCGTTTGAGGAGTGCCAACGGCAGCGCGAGGCCTATCGTGCATTAGTACAGAAACTGCCGAACGGGCATGTCATTGATGCCTCACAGCCGCTGGCGGATGTAGTGCGGGATGTGCAAGCGGCGGTTTTGAATTACATGGCGGCCAGAACTGCCGGGAGGATGGCTGTAATGGAGTGGTGTTACAGGAAAGGAAGCACAAGATAAATGCCTGCAGTGGATCAACAGTTAACGTTCATGCTCGCCGGGAAACAGCGTTCTTTTCGGGCAGTGAAACGGAAAGGAGAGCTGCGCTACATTGCTTCACATGCAAAAGGCAGTTTAAAGGCGTTGAGCTGTTTTGCCGCACCGACTAAGCGGGTCCCCCGGTTATACCTTAAGCTGATGGGACTCTTTGATTTTAAAATACCCGGTGCAGCAGAAGCGATCGGAATATCTGAATCTTTTCTTGAACAGGCTGCCGCCGCATTAGATACCGTGCCGGAGCGGGTTGGCATGTATGTCGGTGAACCGACCTCCCGCCGCAAGCTGGTGGTGATCGATACGGGAAAGGAATCCTCCTGGGTTTTAAAAATCGCAGCCGGAACAGATGCCGATCAGGCAATTCTGAACGAACGAAACAGCCTGGAGCTGTTTTCCGGCTCACCGGATTCCGCCGCCTCGGCTGCCGTTGTACGGGATATTTTTTTTGATTCCATCAGTATCCCGAAGATACAAGCTGTGCCTCCTGTTTGCGGGCGGGAGGCTCTGCTGGTTGAACGGATCAGGGGCCGGCAGCTGACGCCAAGGGAGTTTGAAACATTTTTTTTCAAAAACGGCGGGTTTAAACAGCAGGTGTCAGGTTTTAAACGGGAAGAAGAGTTTCCCCGGAGAGGTGCAGCACTCCCGGAGACGGTGGGCGAGTGGATTGAGCGCAGCGGAGTGCGCGCAGCCGGCCGGCTGAGCCCTCTCATTGCGGCCTGCCGCGAATGCGGCGCCCTCGATCTTCGCTCACATACCGGAGTTGTGCATGGCGATTTCGCCCCGTGGAATGTCATTCAGCGCACTCCGGCTTCATGTCCGCTCTCCGGTCGCTTAAAATCTCAAACCGGTGACAGCCGGATGCTGTCTCTGATTGACTGGGAATTCTGCCGCAGCAGCATTCCGCAGATTTTTGATTCCGCCTACGCCTGCTGGTGTTTTGCAGAATTACTTGATCAGCAAATCAGCTGGATTGACAAAACGTTATGGTATCGGTTGGTTGCACTGGGTGCGTTATGGAAAGAATTGCGTGAGATATTGATAAAATAATGAGAAATTAAACAGAAAGCGCTCCAGGGGAACACAAAATATTTATGCATGCAACTCAACCAGTAAAACCAACACGTTTACGGGTGCTGATGTCTGCCTATGCCTGCGAACCTCATAAAGGCTCTGAGCCGGGGGTCGGGTGGAACATGGCTACAGAGATGGCAAAGCATCATGATGTGTGGGTGCTGACGCGCACCAATAACCGCGAGGCGATCGGCGCGGAACTGGCAAAACACCCGGTGCCGGGGTTGCATTTTATCTATTATGACCTGCCGATATGGGCACGCTGGTGGAAAAAGGGCGGCCGGGGTGTGCAGCTTTATTATTACCTTTGGCAGCGGTTCAGCTGGCCGGTAATAAAGTCTGCTCATGCAATACAGCATTTTGATCTCACACACCATGTGACATTTGGTAAGTATTGGATTCCAAGCATGCTTCCCAAGCTGCCGGTTCCGTTTGTATGGGGCACAGTCGGGGGCGGAGAATCAATGCCTGGCGCTTTTTTCAAGAATCTTCGCTTCAAGGACGCACTGTCTGAATTGAGCCGCGTCATAGCCCGCTGGCTGGGCGAGCATCTCCCCGGCGTTCGTGCAACGGCACGCCGGAGTGCAATTGCCCTGGCATCCACTCAGGAAACGGCTGCCCGCTTGCAACAACTGGGATGCCGGCGGGTTAAAATTGTGCCTCAGTGTGCTCTGGCTGTTTCCAGGTGCAAGCACCTGCTCGCACTGCCCGATCCGCCCGCGGATCCCTTGCGATTTATAAGCATAGGCCGCCCGTTGCATTGGAAGGGGTTTCATCTGGGAATTAAAGCATTTGCTGCAGCCAGCCTGCCGGATGCCGAATATTGGATAATCGCCAATGGAACAAGACGGGAGCGTTTAGAAACTCTGGTACACAGCCTGAAAATAGGCGCACGTGTACGTTTCCTTGATAAACTTTCGAGCTTAGAGGACGTCTACGGCGTACTATCCCACTGTCATGTATTGGTTCACCCAGCGCTTCATGAGGCTTTCGGGAATGTTGTACTGGAAGCGATGGCGGCCGGTCGCCCCGCATTAACGTTGGATCTTGGCGGGCCGGCATTGCAGGTGAAGAAGGGAGGAGGAATCGCCGTTCCTGTTCACACGCCGGATTCCTCTGTGGCGGCACTGGCTGATGTGATGCGTGAGATAGCAGATAATCCTGCTGTACTTGCCCGCCTCTCAAAAGAAGCTCGGGAGCAGGTCCAGCGTAATATGACATGGGAAACCCGGATGGCCGATATTTCCAGTGCTTATGGTTATGCAATGCAGTGTAAAAATGAAGATTCTTCAAGTTCATAACTATTATCAGCAGGCGGGCGGCGAAGATGCGGTCGTGGCGGCAGAGCTTGCTCTGCTGCGCGAGCGTGGACATGAGGTGATAACTTATTATAAAAACAACAGCGGGATCGTCGATCGCTGTTCGTCTCCGGTTGACGGGGGAGAATCCGGAGGGCAGCAGTCAGGTCTCGCCATGCGTCATGCGCTTGGTCTTTTGAGCGTTGCGTTCAAGACGGTTTGGAATCGGAAGACATATCGGGAGTTCCGGAAGCTGCTGCACAAAGAGCAACCGGATGTTGTTCACTGCCACAATACTTTTCCGCTGGTTTCTCCCTCGATCTACTGGGCTTGCGCGCACGCAAAAGTGCCGGTGGTGCAAACGCTGCATAACTACCGGCTGCTTTGTCTGAATGCCTTTCTTTTTCGCACCACGAAAAGAAGGCATAAAACAGAGCGTACAGGAAGCATCAGCCTGATCCCCGGCAGCCACCAGCCATCACTGGACAGCTCAATCTGCGAGGCCTGCCTCACAAAGGCGTTTAAATGGCCGGGGGTGCGCTATTCATGTTATCGTGGGTCGAAAGCCGGCTCACTGGTGGTTGCGATGATGCTGTTCACTCATAAACTGCTGGGAACCTGGACGAAAAAAATAACGGCTTATATTGTACTAACGGAATTTCAAAAGCAAAAAATGATTGAAGGGGGTCTGCCGGCGGATAAGGTTTTAGTTAAACCTAATTTTATTCAGGTTCCAGGAACAGGGGAGCCGGCAAGAGCAGCGGTTAAAGCTGCGGCAGCAGATGAAGTGCCGGGAAGAGAACCGCAGTCCACAAGCCTGATTTTTAATGCCCTGGATCGATACGCTCTGTTTGTTGGACGGCTTAGCCGGGAAAAAGGAGTCCGGATTCTGGTGCGTGCATGGGAGATGTTTCAAAAAACTCATTGCAGCAGTACACACACCGGGGAAACCAGCCGCCATGTTCGACTCGTTATTGCCGGCGATGGTCCGGAACGTGATGTTCTTCAGGGATATATGAAAGAATACGGATTAGAGTCTTCAATTCTTTTTGCGGGTAAGTTGCCAAATCAAGAAGTTCAGCAGTTAATGAAACAGGCTGAGTTCCTTATCTTCTCTTCGGTGTGGCATGAAACGTTCGGTCTTACGTTAATTGAAGCCGGAATCAATGCTACACCGGCAATTGTCGCCGATCCCACAGTGACCTCATCGCTCGTACAAGACGGCAAAACAGGAGTATTCTTTTCTCTTGGAGATGAAAAAAATCTTGCTGATAAAATTGCGTGGGCATTCAACCATTCGGATGAGATGAAGAAGATGGGCGAACGTGCTAAAGAAGATTTTGAGCAGAAGTATTCAGCAGAAGTAAACTATCAGCAGTTAATTGAAATTTATAAGACAGTTGTGAAGTTGTAAAAGCGGATGTCCCGTTAAATAAAAAGATCGTTGAATTAATCAAGGAAATGCCGGGGATACAGCAAGGCCGGCGGATAGTAACAATCAGTGGGCAGAGATCGGTCAGAAAGATATTGGATTGATACCGTTAGCAACAAACAGTACTCCGCGCTCAGTAACGGAATCCCGAGGAGAAGAAAGAGAGTTCAACGAAAACGCAACGGCGTATGTCATGATGTCTGAAACTGACAACCAACAACCAACAACTGATAACTGACAACTGGCAACTGGCAACTGATCTGGTATACCAGATTAATGATTTCACAGTTTTAACAACTCAATGATGAAGAACAAGATGAGAAATAAGATAGTCGATGCGTTGCCGCTGCTGCTGTTTACACTGGTGCTGAGCGTGTTTTTTCTGGTCCGTACTCTGACGGGTGCGGTTCTCCCGTGGTGGGGCGCATGGGGGATCGGAATTTGCTGGGGCAGCGTAATTTTAAATTATCTGATCAAAGCGGAGCTGTTTAAACAGATCGGCGGGTTTGCCATCACATTGCTGGCGGTGATCATCCTGACCGGCGCCCTGATCCCGAAAGCGCAGGTAACGCAGTTCCCGCAAATGGCTTCCGGCTGGATGGTGCACACGCTGGAGGCGGGCTGGAATGCAGTGTATACGGGTGATGTTGTCAAACAATACAGTTTGAAACAGCAGTTGATGGATTACGGGGAGAGTCTGAGCCGGCTGGATCCGTTCAGACAGGGTAAGATGATTTTATTCGGGCTGCTGGGGTTTGCGATGGCGGTGGTTTATCTGTTTCCGCTAGAGCCGATAGGATTGTTCAAACGGGCGGAGTCCTCATTGAAACCGTTAAAGACGTTGAAGTCGAAAAAGAGAACCGTCTATCTCCGTCGGCTTCTGATGCTCTTCGCTGCAGGAGCGCTGTTTGCTTTTCAGGTTGAACTGCTGCAGGTGCTCTCCCCGACCCGTGAGGTCTCCCTATGGGGCATGATAGACGGCAGCCTCGGTCTGCTGGCCGGTCTGCTGCTTTTTGTGCCGGTGCAGTTTTTTTATACGGCTCTGGCGGAACACCGGCGGAAGGGTTCTGCGCGGTTTAACGTGCTGGGCGTCGGCGTAGATGCAGTGAACATGAGCGATTGCCTCCGGCGATTTCAGGAAATCATCGAAGGCAATGCGCCGGTTCAGAGTTCAGAGTTCAGAGTTCAGAGTCCAGCAGACAACTGTCAACCATCAACTCCAAACTGCAACTCTTCCGCGGAGAAGTTTGAGGTTGGAAGTTTGAAGTTTGGAGTTTCGGATGCGGAGAGGTTTGAGGTTGGAAGTTTGAAGAGTGAGGTTTCAGATGCTGTTTCAACTGCCAACTGCCAACTATCAACTCCAAACTGTCAACTATCAACTCCCAACTCCCAACCATCAACTCCAAACCGTCATTCCCCCGTAATGACATCCGCGCTTGGAGTCGCCGGAATTATTGAGGCGCGCCGCAGCCCGCGCATGCAGCGGATTCTGAACGAGTCGGTGCTGAACACCCCGGACGGTATGCCACTGGTCTGGCTTGGCAAGCTGTTCGGATACCGGAGTATCGAGCGGGTGTACGGTCCTGATTTACTGCGCGATGTCTGCGCGTACGGCGCAGATAAAGGCTGGCGGCACTTTTTCTACGGCGCGGCGCCCGGCGTGGTTGAAAAACTGAAAGCAGCGCTGGAGCATAAGCATCCGCAAATTCAGATTGCCGGAGTTTACTGTCCGCCCTTCCGGCCATTGACGCCGGAAGAGGAGGCCGGTCTGATTGCACAGGTCGCCGCCGCGAAGCCGGATGTTTTCTGGATCGGAATCAGCACGCCGAAGCAGCTCTATTTTATGGATCAGATGCGCGGGAAGCTGGATTGTAAAATCATCTGTCCGGTCGGCTACGCCTTTGATGTAAATGCCGGTGTGCAGATCGATGCCCCCGACTGGGTGAAATATGCGGGATTGCAGTGGCTGCACCGCGCCATCAAGGAGCCGAGGCTGTGGAAGCGGTATCTGCCGGATAATCCCCGCTTTATGTTTGAAGTGATGCTGCAGCTTCTGCGCTGTAAAAAATATCCGCTCTTCATTCATGAGCGCCCGCTCCATCCCTTTACAGATGCAGAAGGATATCCGCGGTTCCCGGCCGGAGTTGTTGCGCTGTCCGCGATGAGCCTTTCCGGTGCGCGGGACAGGATTCTGAACTGGATTGCAACCGGTCAAAAACACTATGTCAATGTTTGTACGGCGGATACAATGGTTAAATGTGCGGATCAGCCGCGGCTGGCAGGCATTGTCTCCAGCGCCGGGCTGGCTGCTACCGATGGAATGCCGCTGGTCTGGCTGGCGCATCGCTATGGATTCAAACACGCGACGAGAGTTTACGGACCGGATCTGATGCTGGCGCTGTGTGCAGCAACGGCGGAAGCAGTGGATGGATGTTCGTTGGCTATTGATGAGAAATGCCCGGGGGTCCAATGTCCCGACAGCTCAGCAGCCGGCAAGAGGCCTGTTTCACACTTCTTTTATGGCGCCACCGACAAAGTCCTTGCTCAGCTGAAAGCAAACCTGCTGGAAAAATTTCCCGGCCTGCAGATCGCCGGAATGTATTCGCCGCCTTTCCGCCCTCTGACCGCCGGCGAAAAAGCAGATGTTATTGAGCGCATTAATGCGTCCGGTGCAGATATTGTCTGGTGCGGGCTCGGTACGCCGAAACAGGATTACTGGGTGGCGGAATTCCAGCCGGAACTGAATGCGGCGGCGGTTATTGCAGTCGGTGCAGCATTTAATTTCCATGCCGGCGAAATCCCGCAGGCTCCGCGCTGGATGATGCGCAGCGGACTGGAGTGGCTGTTTCGTCTGGGTGCGGAACCGAAACGGCTCTGGCGGCGCTATCTGATCGGCAATCCCCGGTTTATCCTGCTGGTCGGGGGAAAGCTTTTGCGCGGGAATGCGCTGCACCGTTCAGACCATTGATGGCGGAGAGATGAAGTTTTCCATTATTACCCCTGCGTTGAATCAGCTGGCGTATCTCAAACGCTGTATCGCATCGATTGCCGATCAGGTGGCGGGAAGTGGTATAGTGGATGGTTGTGCGTTGCCGGTTGAGCAGGAGTTGCCGGCAGCTCAGCAGCCAGACAGCTTAACACCTGAACATGCGCTCCGTGTGCATCATCATATTCAGGACGGCTGTTCCACGGACGGTACCGTTGAGTATTTAAAAGAATACATTGCCCGGCAACAATCGACTGACACCTATCAGCTAACCTTTACCAGCGAAGCGGACGGCGGCATGTATGATGCACTCAATAAAGGGTTCAGCCGGGCGACCGGTGAGGTTTTCGCCTGGCTCAACTGCGATGAACAATATCTGCCGGGGACACTCGCAAAGGCGGCAGGTTTTTTTTTGAAATATCCGGAGGTGGATTTTATATATGGCAATGCATTGCTGCTGAATGAAAACGGCAGCCTGTTGACTTACCGGAAAAATCCGCCGCTGCGGAGATGGTATGTGCAGTCGGATCATCTTTATACACAAAGCTGTGCCATGTTTTTCCGGCAGCATGTTTTCCAGGAGACGGGCTGTTTTGATATACAGTGGAAAGCGGTAAGCGACTGCGACTTCATAACACGGCTGCTGAAGCATGGATTTAAAGCCGGTCGGATGAGTGAATATTTGTCGGTTTTTTTTGTGACGGGGCAGAATCTAAGCAACAGCCGGACAGGACAGGATGAGCTGATCCGGTGGCGGACAACCGCGCCGCCGCCCGTTCGTATGCTGCACTATCCACTGAGAGTGCTGCGCTATTTGGAAAAGTACTTTAGCGGCGGATATCGCGAAAGATTCCCGCTGGAATATGCTGTTTATCTGTCCGGTGACAGTGAGCATCGCAGCACCTTCAAGCCCGCCACCGGCTCAGCCCGTTTTATCGCATGGAGCCGATAAGATTTTAGTCGCTGCAGTCAAAGAAGTTTGAGACTCATTTTCTATGCTGAAGAAATGAACGGGAGATCGAAGATAAAACTTGTAATTGTGGGGCAGACACCGCCGCCGTATAATGGTCAGGCCAAGATGATCAAGGTGCTGGTGGATAATTTATCAAAAATTTACGATGTCCGGTTTGTGCGCATGAATTTCAGTGATTCGGTAAGCTCCGCCGGGAAGTTTTCCATTTCAAAAATATGGAGTTTATTTGCACTTATTGGCTATACGTGGAAGGCTTTGGGGACCCGGCGGGACCGGTATCTCTATTACCCCCCTGCGTCGCCCAATCTGGTTCCCGTGCTGCGCGATATATTTTTTCTTTTACTGACGCGACTGTTCTGTAAAGGGGTCATTCTTCATTTCCATGCCGGCGGCGTTTCCCGTTTTTCCGAAACGCACTTCTGGCTGCGGCCCTGGCTGCGGCTGGCGTACGGGAAGATGGCCCTTGGTATCGTGAACGGGGAGTCCTGTCCCGATGATCCTGGATATTTCAAGGCAAAGCATACGGTGGTGGTGCCGCATGGATTAGACATGGCATCGACTGTCCCCGAACCCAGACTCAGCTGTGATGGAGCATTCAATATCCTGTATGTCGGTATTCACACGGAGGATAAGGGATTGTTTACCCTGTTGGATACGGTCAGGATTCTTAAACAACGGGGAGTTGATTTTAAGGTGCGGACAGTAGGCAGCTGGTACACAGACGAAGAAGAAAAGCGGTTCTTCAGGCTGCGAAAGGACCATGGTGTCGAACAGGCGGTGGACTGTGTCGGGCGGAAAACAGGGGACGATCTGTTGCGCGAATATCAGCGGGCGGATGTATTGCTCTTCCCGACAAAATATCCGTGGGAAACAATGGGCATCGTGCAGCTGGAGGCAATGGCACATGGTCTGCCCGTTGTGGCTTCCGACTGGACAGGGCCGCGGGATGTGGTTGTAGATGGCATAACGGGATACCTTTGTCCGCATGACAGACCGGATGTCTTTGCTGACAGGCTTGAGCTGCTGTCGAAAGATGATGCATTACGGAGTCGCATGGGAATCGCGGGCCGGAAGCGGTACAACTCCATGTATACGCTTGAGTGCTACATGAAACGCCTGGAAAAAGCATTCCGCATATTAGAAAATTGCGATGGATAATCCGGTTTTAAACCTGTTGTTAAAACTTGGTGGCGGCATGCGGGAAAAGCGCATGGACCGGCTTCTGGAGCTTTTTGAGTTCAAGGATGTGGTATGCGGATTTTGAATGTCGGCGGCTCCGGGGATTGGAGCTGGAGCGGCATCAATCGGCTTCCCTGGTACCCCCTGTCTGCAAAAAACGTGTATTCGCCCGAATGACTATTGTATGATGAAAATTACAGTTGAAGAGGTTTTTACTGCGGTACAGAGAGTTTTACGGCGTTTAACAGATTAATCGAAAGGCTTATGATGAAAAAAACAGTGGTAACCGGTGGCTGCGGGTTTGTCGGGCGGCATTTGATTGCGCGTCTGCTGGAGTGCGGTCATGAGGTGCATTGTGTGGATCCGGTGGTTCCGTTGAGCGGAGGCATTCTTCCGGAACAGTGGCCAGTTTTTAATCCATGCGAATATAAAACATTCCATTTCTATCAACAGGACTGCCGGCAGTGGTTCCCCGAGCATCCGGAGAGTGATTTTGACTATGCGTTTCACCTTGCGGCCATGGTCGGCGGGCGGGAGATGATCGAAAATAATCCTTTGGCTGTTGCGGATGATCTCTCTATCGATGCACACTACTGGCAGTGGGCGGTGAAGACCCGCCCCGCGAAAAATGTGGTGTTCAGTTCCAGCGCCGCCTATCCCATCGAGCTTCAGCGTCCGGAACATTACCTGCTGCTGAAAGAAGAGATGATTACATTCACCGATCGTATTGGAATGCCGGATATGACCTACGGCTGGGCCAAGCTGACCAATGAATACCTCGCACAGCTGGCGTATGAAAAGCACGGGTTAAAGTCGGTCTGTTACCGGCCGTTTTCCGGCTATGGAGAAGATCAGGATGATTCTTACCCGTTCCCGGGAATTTGTAAGCGGATTTTAGCACATCGCGGCGAACCGGTGATCACGGTATGGGGCAGCGGCCGGCAAATGCGGGACTTTATTCACATCGAGGATTGCATTACCGGTATTTTGAAGACCATGGATCAGATCGACGATGCTTCCGCGCTTAACCTGTCAACCGGCATTTATACGTCGTTCATTGAATTTGCACAGAGTGCGGCTGAACTGTGCGGGTTCCGTCCGGAGATCAAAGGGACTTCGACAAAGCCGGAAGGTGTGTTCGCCCGGGGAGGCGATACTGAAAAACAGAAAAAACAGGGATTTGTTCCTCAGATGGATTTTCAGGAAGGTATCCGGCGCGCACTTGAATATTACGACCGGCGGATGTAATATCGGATCGGTTGAAAGCATATTGAGGCAACAATGACACGGATCGAAAATATCACGATCGACAGCGGTCCGGCACACCGGCAGGCGGGTGTCCGCCGGCGGTTCATCAGTGTGTTATGCCTGCATTTAACTGACGGAGCTGTTCTCTCTTTAGCGGCGCTCATCGGGGGGTTCGTACTGCTTTGGTTGCGCGGTGTTCCGCTGAGCATGGAGAAAGCAGTGTTTTTCCTGCCGGTGTGGTGGGTCGGGTCGTGGATGATGCGCCTTACGCCGGGATGGGGGTTGAGCGCGCCTGAAAGCCTGCGGCGGATAGAAATTCTGCTGCTCATCCTGTTCGGCATTGAAATAACGGTGGCTTTTTTACAGAAAGACATCGCGAACAGCCGGATTTTTTTTCTTACCGCCTATCTGATCGCCGCGGTGTTCATTCCGCTGGCACGGGTTCTGGCCAAAAAAATATTGATAGAACTGAACTTATGGGGCGCTCCATCCGTTATTTACGGAACACGGGCATCCATTCCGCTGATTACCGGGGCATTGAAGAAAGACAGATCTCTCGGATTTATTCCGGTCATGGTGTTCAGCGATGAGTACCGGCAGGGAACGATTGTAAACGGGCTGCCGGTGCTCGGCGGGCTGCAGAATATGACCTGTAATGCCTCTGTTGCTATTGTGGCGCTGCCGGATATATCGTCAGGCGGTTTGCTGGCACTGCTGGACGGGCCGCTGCAGGACTATCGAACCATTCTGCTGGTCCCGGATATGCAGGATACGCCGTCGTTATGGATTAAGCCCTGCGATTTGCAGGGGCTGCTCGGCCTGGAGATACAGCAGAATCTGCTTGCTCCTCTGTCCAGATTTGTGAAACGGAGTTTAGAGTTTCTCATCACTCTGCTGTTTTTACCGGTTTGGGGGGCGCTGTGTTTGATCATGATGCTGCTGGTTTGGGTACAGGATTTTCATGCGCCGATTTATGCACAGGAGCGGATCGGAATGAAATATCGACCGTTTAAAGCATACAAACTGCGGACCATGGTTCCCGATGCAGAAAAAGTGCTGCAGAGAAAACTGGCCGCAAGTCCGGCATTGCGCGCAGAATGGGAACAATCGTATAAACTGAAAAAAGATCCGCGAATTACATGGATGGGTAAATTTCTTAGAAAAACATCACTGGACGAGCTTCCGCAGCTGTGGTGTGTGCTGACCGGAAAAATGGCGCTGGTTGGTCCGCGTCCGCTGCCAAAATACCATCACGATCAATTAACTCCGCGTACCCGCCGGTTACGTGTAAAGGTTCGCCCCGGCATCACGGGGTTGTGGCAGGTTTCCGGGCGGAGCGATTCCGGGATTGAAGGAATGGATAAATGGGACTGCTATTACGTCACCAACTGGTCAATATGGCTGGATATCGTTATTCTGACCCGCACAGTCCGTGTAGTGCTTTTTGGTATCGGAGCGTATTAAATCCGGTTCAGATTGAAGGTGACGGTTTTGGAGTTTGAAGTTTGCGGTTTGGAGTTTGGGGTTTGAAGTTTGGAGGGTCGCAGAAGTCCGCCTTCGCTAAAGCTATGGCGGACAGGTAGCGGAGGCGGAAAGCTATGGTGGATAAACCTGTGACCTCCAAAAATATGAATAATTCAACCCTTGGAGGGACGGCGGCTCGCCGTCCGCGGTCGCAGAGCCTGCGACCTCCAAACCGTGAACAGAATAAAAAATTGAAGTAACTAAAAATGAAAAGAGATCAAATATTTTCGTTTATTTTTTTGTTATTATTAATTCCGGTGTTTTTTATTTACGGAATCTGGGAAGACAAAATGCTTTGGCAGGCTCCGGCGGTGGCGGGCATCTATATCGCGACGATCCTCTTTTTTATTCTCAGAATAAAAACCGGCGGATGGTCCGGATTCAGCACACCTCCCGCCGGAATATTTCTATTGCTGTTTGCCGGATATGCTCTTTATCTGATTCCCGGATCCGCGCTTCCGTATGAGGCCAAAGTCAGTGTAGCCGGACTCGGAGGCATCTTTTGTGTCTATTATCTGTTTTCAAATACGCTTGCGCAGAGTTCAACCCGTAAATGGATCTGGATGACGCTGTTGTCCGTATTAATCATCATCGCATTATACAGTTTAATCCAGCACAGGCTTGCGCCGGAACTCCTTTTTGGCATTGAACGGTATTCATCGTATTGGACCGGCGGACGGCTGGGCGGAACGTACCAATGTCCGAATCATATTGCGCATCTGTTCCAGCTGTGGCTGCCGTTCTGTTTTGTGTTTCTTTTTATGCCGCAGCTTGGATGGTTTTGGCGGATTTGCTGCGGATATGCCATTCCTCTGTTTTCAATTCTGATTTATCAGACGCAATCCCGCGCCGGAATTCTGGGCGCAATCGCCGGGCTGGCGGTAACGGTATTATTGCTTGTTTTGCGCCGCAGCTGGAAATGGTTCTGCCTCGCGCTGCTTATTGTTCCTTTCATGGGATCACTGGCGGTCGCCGGACTCTGGATGAAGTCGGATATGTTTCAACGCCGCATGACGCCGGTTGTAAAATTTATTGATCATGTGGTCAGCGGCGCAGTTGTCGAAAAAGAATTCCATGATTTCCGGCCGCAAACCTGGCTGGATACAATGGATATGATCAAAGATAATTCATTGGCCTGCGGCGTTGGTCCCGGCGGCTACGGCACCGTATTTGAAAATTACCGCAAACGGTTTACCGCGGCACGGATTGTAACCGTGCATGCCCATAATGAATATCTTGAACTCGCGGCGGAGTATGGACTGATTGGCGCCGGGCTGGCGCTGGCGGCGGTCATTGCCGGTTGTGTGCGTTTTCTGCGTTTATCACAGAGATCTTTGAGCTCCGGCGATGCACTGCCCGCCATGGCATTACTGGGCGCTCTGGCAGGAACTGCAGTTCATGGGTTGTTTGATTTTGAACTGCGGATTTTCCCGAATGCTGTCATGCTGGCGATACTGTCCGGCAGCGCGGCGGCACCATTGTGCCGGACCGAACATGTGCGCTTTCCAAAATGGAACCGCTGTTTCGCCGGGATATTGTTTATACTGATCGCTATCGGCGGAGTTGGGGCGGCGCAGGTCATGGGTTCCGCCGGGATGCGCGCACTGGGCGACCGCGCGCTTGCGCAAGGCGATCACGCAGCCGCTGAACAACGGTATAAAATCAGTATAAAAATTGATTCTGAAAACTGGATGGCTCACTCCGGTCTTGGACAGATTTACTACCACCGCCGGTATTATGAAATTGATCCCGGGCAAAAACAAAAATGGCTGGCGCAGGAACGGATTGAATTTAAAAAAGCGTATGCAAAAAATCCGTTTGATAAAATTGTGCTTTACGGACTGGGTATGGCAGAAATTGCCGCCGGAAATAGCGCTGAAGGTTTGAACTGTTTGCGCCGGGTTGCAGAATATAAGCGGTTTAACGATTACTACTGGCGGAAGCTCGGAATCGAATTGCGCAAGGCCGGGCTTTTTGAAGAATCACTCCGGGCATTTGAGCGGGCGGATCGCCTGAAGCGCTCTAATCCCGTGGTTCAGAAAAATATGGAATGGCTGCGCGCAAAAATGAGTGAAACTGACAGAAAATAGATCAGCATGAAATTTTTTTCACACCGGTGGAGGTTCCTGCTGCTTATTTGCGCGGCCGGCTTCTCTTTATGGTGCACGAATGACCTGATCCGGGAAAATGATCCGGCGGCGGTGCTGGCCGGATCGCTGGATATTGTTACGGGTAAAGTGCAAAGCTGGCAGAATTATTATCAGTACGATAAATATTATCTCTCCTACTGGTTCGGTGCCGGAATTGTACAGCTGCATCGGCATTGTCTGCCTGGGATTCCGTTTCTCACTGTGGCAAATATGACTGCCGGAATTTTATTCTGGCTGGCTGTTTCCGGTTTTGTACTTTCATTCCGGAAAAAATTTCCGGCGGTTGTTTTGCTGCTGTTTTTAACATCACCGGCAATTCTATTAAACACGCTTTACTTTAATAATCACCTGCTGTCATCGGCATTTCTGCTGGCCGGTGCGGCGTTTTTTTTAAGCGGATCCCGCCGCCGGCAGCGGCTCTCCTGGATTCTTTGTTTTATTGCCGTTGGAATTCGCGCGGATGCACTGCTTCTTCTGCCGCTCCTCGCCTGGTTGAAAATCCCGGTGAAAAAAGCGGCAGATGTATTTTCAGCGTTGAAGTCGCCGCGCCGGAATTTCAAGGAGCTGCTCTGTGTTGTTCCATCCGCCGGGCTGGTTTTTTCCGGCGCTGCAGCAGTCATTCTTGGTCAGTTTCTTTGTGACACACCCGACCGGTTCATCGATTTGTTTTTTAACTGGAAGGTTGTCGCCGGCTTTTCTCTTTTTGGGTTCGGGGCAGCCGGGCTTTTATATCTGTTGTGTCTACTGTCGTTCCTGTCTGAATTCCGGCGGACAGCATCTCCCTGCGGTAGGGTCTGGATTGCTGCCGGGTTTTTGAGCGTTCTGCTCCCGGTTTGTTTTTTTCTGCCGCAGCTCCATTCACCGCGATATTTCTGGCGCGGTTGCGAGGTGCTGCTTCTCCTGGCCGCGGCGCGTCCGCTGCCGGAGTTTTTACACCGCCGGTGGGTGAAAAGCAGCCTTATCGGGGCGGCGGTTCTGCCGCTTGCTATCGGGGTACAGGTCTTGCCGGGGACAATTCCGGTGCCGGCGGTTTCAAAAACTGAGCTTTTCCCGTCTGCCGACGGTGCGTGCCCCATGGGCGGATATGTTCCATTCATGCTCCGGTTGCGGAATGCGGCAGAACATCCGGTGGATCATCATCAGTTGATCTGGAAAACATTGCACGATGCGGAGCTTCAATTTTTGGAGGACGGGAAGCTGCCGGTTCTGTGGACGCCGATGTTCAGTTATTTTATGCTGGAAGCGGCGTTGCGCGGCGGGCAGGCAGAGCAAATATTTCCGGAACAATGGCCGGCAGAAAAGCTGGTTTATACCGACAGCCGCAGTTTTATGCGCAAGCCGTTTTCGTCCAGTTCTGCAGAGATGATTTTTTCCCGCCCGGCACAGTTTATTTCGCCTGAAATCCAGGGAGTCGGCATTCTGGCGATAGGTTCCGGCGACCATACCTGGGGGGAACAAACCCGGTTTCTAAATGATTTTTTTAACGGTGCAGAATACCGGCTGCCGGAGGTGCCTTCCCCTCAATTCCGCGGCAGACAACGGGTGTGGTTTTCAAATAAATCATTTCCCGACGCGCAGTCATCTTCTGCCGGATCCCTGTTCTTTAGCACGGATGAGGTTCCTTTCGCTGAAAACCTGCAGTATGCAGAGGCGGTGTTTCCCGACTGGTTATCACCGGAAACCTTTCGATAAAAATTGAGTCGCGCCGGATCGTTTGATAGCGTTGCGGCTGCAATAAGGAAAATTATGCAAAATCAGTCATCCATAAAAATCTGGAGCGAGCGCTGGCGGCTGGGTGCATTAACGCGGCCGGAGATGGTTCAGATCGGGCTGGTTTCAGTCATTATCGGTCTGTTGTTTATGATGTTCCACATGCTGGGGAACACCGTTTCCAACGTAGACAGCCGTTCGGCATTTGTGTGGATGGTTGCCCGCTGGAACGACGCCATTTCGTTCGGGGCGGACTATTCGCACGGAAAATTTATTCCGCTCGTCAGCCTGTGGGTGATCTGGCACAAGCGGAAAGAGATTTTTTCTGTGAAGACCCGCATTGACTGGCGCGGGCTGGGCATCATTGTTGCCGCTCTCGCAGTTCACTGGCTCGGTGCAAAAATGCAGCAGACGCGTATTTCCCTGATGAGCCTGATTTTTTTGATCTGGGGCATTCCTTTTTATCTTTTTGGCTGGGAAATGGCCAAAAAATTAATCTTCCCCTGTTCTTATCTGATTTTCTGCATACCGCTCAATTTCCTGGACGTGATCGCATTCCCGCTGCGCATGCTGTCAACCGGTATGGCAACCGGAATTTTACACGGGGTCGGTATTGAAGCCGTGCAGAACGGAACGGCCATTATGATTCCGTCGATGCCGGCCGGCATGGATGTTGCCGACCCGTGCAGCGGGCTGCGCTCTTTGCTGGCAATGACTGCCTTGACTGCGGTGTATGCCTATTTTACTCAAAAAACATTGATCAAAAAATGGATTCTTTTTATCGCGTCAATTCCGCTGGCAGTGATCGGGAATATTGCCCGCATTGTGACGATTGCGGTTGTCGCCGAGGCGATGGGGGGTCAGTTGGCGCTTGGGCTGTATCACGACTATTCAAGCTACATTCTTTTTACGGCATCGATCAGTGTGATGGTGCTGCTCGGCAATCTGTTGAACATGAATTTTAAGGAGCTGTTTTACAAATGGAAAAACGCGCTTACACCCCATACCTGATTTTAATCGGACTGTTTGCCATTGCCGCACTGGCGCTGGCGTTCACGGTGGATGTTTCATTGGATGATCAGCCGGGTATTCGTATGGAACTTCCGGTTTCACTCGCAGGCGGCTGGACCGGCGATGAATTGCGTTATTCTCATAATCCTGACCATCCGAAACAATACCTCCTCAGCCAGCTCGAACTGCCGGACACCGATCCGGAAACCGGCGAAAAACTTTATACAATGAGTTTGGCAGAATACGACGCACTGCCGCACGACACTCAGTTTGTAAAATCAATTTACACCAACGAAATATCCGACCAGGTTTTTGTCTCCATCGTCCTTTCCGGCAGTGAGCGTAATAGTATTCACCGTCCGCAGCGCTGTCTGCCGGGACAGGGGAACACCATCACGGCAACAAAATATATAAAAGTTCCGTTGGAAGGGCGCAAACCGCTGGATGTCTGTGTCCTTGAGATTCAGCGCCGCTATTCGGACAAAGAGGGCAATCCGCAAACGTATTACGGATATTACGCCTACTGGTTTATCGGACAGGGTCGTGAAACCGCCAGCCACTATGAACGGATGTTCTGGCTTGCCTGGGATCGCGTTGTCCGCAGTGTCGCCCACAAATGGGCCTATGTTGCCGTTTCGGGCGACCGGAAAGCTGCCGGGGAGACGTACCAGACAGAGATTACCGAATTTGTGCAGAAAATTTATCCGCAACTCCTGCTGGATGAAAATGAGGGTTGACAACCTCATACGACCGGCGTAGGTTCGCCGCCGAAATGAAATTTTTATTTAACAGCCTTGAACTTCTACTTGCGCGGGAAACACCTGCGGAAGTTTTTTGTCTGTTAAAATGAAAAAGTAACCAGCGATTTTCAGCAAGAACCTCTCCGCAAGCCGGAGAGGTTTTTTTGTTGGAAATTTTTATATGGAGAAAAAGGGATTTACACAGAGAAAAGCAAAAATGCCGAAATTGATAGATTAATAAACGATGAAGAGTCTTTGTTTCCTTTGTCATCTCTATGTAAAAGATAAAAATTGGATAAGACAGAAAGAAAATATTTTACACAGAGGAAAGCAAGAAAACAGAGATGGATAGTTTGACGAGGCATAAAAATTCTTCCTTTCCTTTGTTATCTCTGTGTGAAAAATAAAAGACAGAAAGAAAATATTTTATACAGAGAAAAGCAAGAGAACGAAGATAAGAGATTTTTTAAAAATAAGTGTGAATGTAACCCCTTTGTTTTTTTGTATCCCTGTGTGAAAAAAGAAATGGAGAACTGGAATGCATCCTTTGTTCTTGAAAGCAGACGGTTTAACGCATGAAGTCATCGGTGCGGCAATTGAGGTGCATCGGGATAAGGGCGCCGGATTGATTGAGTCGATTTATGAAAAATGTCTTATGAGAGAATTGGAATTGCGGAATATTCAGGCAGTGAATCAGAAAATTGTTCCGATCGAGTATAAAGGGTTTGTTTTTGATGAACCGCTGCGGCTGGATGTTTTAGTGGAAGACTGCCTGCTGCTGGAGTTGAAAGCTGTTGAAAAAATACTTCCCGTTTGTAAAGCAAAACTGCTCAGCTATATGAAACTATTGAATATTCCTGTCGGATTAATAATTAATTTTAACGAACCGGTTTTAAAAAACGGAGTTTTTCGCATGATGCTGCCGGGAGCAAATCAGTAAACGCTGCCAGTCAGGTTTTCTCTGTGTAAAAATAAATTAAAAGGAAAAGAATAATGAAAGCACCGAAATATAAAGATCCGGATCCGTTCAAGATGCCGGACCGGCAATGGCCGTCGCGCACGGTAACTGTCAGCCCTGAATGGTGTTCAGTGGATTTGCGCGACGGAAATCAGGCGCTGCCCGACCCGATGAATCCGGAACAGAAACTGGAATACTTCGAAATGCTGTGCCGCATGGGATTTAAACAGATCGAAGTCGGATTCCCTTCAGCCAGCCAGGAGGATTTTGATTTTTTCCGCCAGCTGATTGAAGAAGACCGGATTCCGGACGGCGTATTTATTATGGGCTTAACGCAATGCCGGCCGCATTTAATTGAACGGACGTTCGAGGCATTCCGCGGCGTGAAGCAGGGAATTGTGCATGCCTATCTGGCCGTTTCGGAACTGCACATGAAACATGTGTTCAACACCGACCGGGAGAGTGCGCTGGCAACAGCGGTTGAGTCGACCAAACAGATTCGCGCGCTGGCGGATGCGATGCCGGAGAGTGATATCCGGTATGAATTTTCTCCGGAGGAATTCACCGACGCCGATCTGCCGTTCTGCGTGGAGGTCTGCACGGCCGTATTTGAGGCATGGGGCAAAGCGACGCCGCAAAAACCGCTGATTTTGAATCTGCCGGCGACGGTGGAACGCCGTCCGCCGAATCATTATGCGGATATGATTGAATGGTTCATCCGGAATTTTCCGTACCGCGACAGCGTGAAAATTTCACTGCACGCCCATAACGATCAGGGCATGGCGGTGGCCGCTACCGAACTGGCGCTGCTGGCCGGTGCCGACCGCGTGGAGGGCGTGCTGTTCGGTCACGGTGAGCGCACCGGAAATGTCGATTTGGTGACGGTGGTGAATAACCTCTATTCGCGCGGCATTGATACCGGTTTGGATTTCTCGCACATGGAGGAAATTGTTGCGACGGTGGAACGTCTGACTGGTATGCCGATCTATTATCGCCAGCCGTACGCCGGCGAATATGCCTTCACGGCCTTTTCCGGCTCGCATCAGGACGCGATCAACAAAGGGATGCGCCGGCTGAAAGATGCGCCGGCGGCATTCGGCATGGAATGGAAAATGCCCTATCTGCATATTGATCCGGCAGATTTAGGGCGTAATTTTGAAAAACTGATCCGTATCAATTCGCAGTCCGGTAAGGGCGGCATTGCATGGATCCTGGAGCAGGAATACGGCGTGCAGATTCCGAAGGCGATGCAGCCGGAGCTGCGCGAAGAGGTTCAGGCATACAGTGAAAATGCCGGACGGGAAATTTCCGCCGCCGAAGTCTATAGCGTGTTTCGCGAAAAATTTATCACCCCTGCCGGACCGTTTGAACTGATCGCCTACTGGCCGCGTCCGGATGACGAAGATCCGGCATTTATCCACGGTGAAGTTCACCTGCGTATCAACGGCAAAGAACATCGGGTTGAGGCGGACGGCAACGGTCCCGTATCGGCATTCGTTAACGCCGTGCGCACCATTGCCGGAATCGACTTTACAGTGGATAATTATCACGAACAGGCTGTCGGCAAGGGCGCAGACGCACAGGCCATGGCATACGTCCCTTTAAAACTGAACGGTAACGGTGTGATTTTCGGCGCCGGTTCCGACTCCAATATCGGTCAGGCAGCCGTGCGCGCCATCGTGGCCGGATTAAACCGGATCGCAGGAAAAACCAAATGAAAAAACTCGCCGTGCTCGGGCATCCGATTGGTCACACCCTCTCTCCGGTGATGCACAGCGCATCGCTGGCGGCGCTGGGACTGGATCAAGAGTATGAATACGGCAGCCTCGACGTGCCGCCGCAACAATTGTTAACACGCCTCGCACTCCTTCCGTCAGAAGGATACGCCGGTGTAAACCTCACCATCCCGCTGAAAGAGGTGGCGTATCGCGGGCTAAAAAACCTCGCCGCCGGCGCGCGCATTCTCGGCGCGGTGAACACTGTGGAATTTACTGCCGGCGGCGGGATGGTCGGACACAACACCGATGGCTGCGGATTTCTCGAAGCGCTCAATGAAGCCTTCGGCAAAACGGTAGAGCACGACCGCGTATTCATTCTCGGCTGCGGCGGCGCCGGTCGCGCGGTCGCACTCACCGCCGCGCTTCACGGGGCGGAATCATTGACACTGGCCGATCTCGATGCCGCGCGCGTCACGGCGCTGGCCCTGGAAATTAAAAAGCACGCGCCGCTGGTTGACGTGTCTCACCCGGCCGGCAAAGAGGAGCAGATTGCCGCCGCAAAAAACTCTGACCTGATCATTCAGGCCTCGCCGGTCGGTATGCACAAGGATGATCCGGCGCTGCTTCCGCCGGATGCTTTTTGTGCCGGACAGCGCGTTTTTGATCTGATTTATATGTATCCCGAAACCGCACTCCTTTCCGCCGCTAAAAAATCCGGCGCGCTGATTGCCAACGGACTCGGTATGCTGCTGCACCAGGGGGCGCAGTCGTTCCGTATCTGGACCGGCATTGAGCCGGACATCAACGCCATGCGCACCGCATTGGAAAAAGCAGTCTATCGGTAGGGGTGGAGACAAAAATATTTTGGACTGGATGAACAGGATTTTTATCCGGCAAATGTTAGATGTTTAGTCCCACAGTGTACTGGAGTGATGTATAACCAGCTCCGGAGGGATAAATTATGGGACAGATAGTACAAGGGTGCGCCCGTACGACTGAGGCGATGCGTCGAACGATACAACATCGTCAAGAGAGCCTGAATGGTCTGGCGCGGAGGCACGGTATTAACCCGAAAACCGTAGCGAAGTGGCGACAGCGCACAACGGTACAAAGTGCCCTGATGGGGCCCAGGCATCCTCGGTTAACGGTGCTGAGCAAGGAGGAAGAAGCCGCCTATGTCGCTTTTCGGCAACACACGCTGCTTCCTCTCGATGATTGTCTTTACAGCCTGCAGACCGCCATACCTCATTTAACACGCTCCTCTCTGCATCGTTGCTACCAACGTCATGGAATTAGATGTTTAGTCCCACCAGTGTGCTGGAACGGATCAAACTTAAAGCGATCCGGATCAGAAGTCCAGAGTTTGCAGAGATATTCGTATGGCGTAAGACCGTGTAATGGTTTGAGCCGTTTGGCAAAGTGATAGGCCATCAAAAAGGTCTGTATGTGTTCTTTCAGCTGATCTTGGGTTCCATAGTGATAACGCTTCACCGTGGCCTCTTTCAACGTCCGGTTCATCCGCTCAACCTGTCCGCTTGTCCAGGGATGGTTTGAGTTGGGTCAACCGGTGATCTACATTGTTTCGGGCGCAAGCCGGCTCAAAGGCATGTGCGCGAAAAAGACTTCCGGAATTTATCGCCTGCTTGATATCCGCTATCGCGGATTGTCGGTTACCCGGCGAGGTAAACCGGGTTCCGTTATCCGTTAATACGGTGTGGATAGTATCAGGAACGGCCCGGATGAGCTCTGGAAGAAAGTTGGCGGCAATTCGCCGGGCTGCCTTTTCGTGAAGCTGAACAACAGTAAATTTTGACGTACGGCCAATGGCAGCAAACATATATAACCTGCCTTCTTCCGTGCGGACCTCAGCGATGTCGATATGGAAAAACCCGATCGGACAGGTTTTGAATTTCCGTTTGCTCCGGGGATCTTTGGTATCCGGCAGCCGGCGAATACCATGACGTTGGCAGCAACGATGCAGAGAGGAGCATGTTAAATGAGGTATGGCGGTCTGCAGGCTGTAAAGACAATCATCGAGAAGAAGCAGCGTGTGTTGCCGAAAAGCGACGCAAGCGGCTTCTTCCTCCTTGCTCAGCACCGTTAACCGAGGATGCCTGGGCTCCATCAGGGCACTTTGTACCGTTGTGCGCTGTCGCCGTTTCGCTACGGTTTTCGGGTTAATACCGTGCCTCCGCACCAGACCATTCAGGCTCTCTTGACGATGTTGTATCGTTCGACGCACCGCCTCAGTCGTACGGGTGCATCCGTGTACTATCTGTCCCATAATTTATCCCTCCGGAGCTGGTTATACATCACTCCAGTACACTGTGGGACTAAACATCTAATAAGCTTAGAGACCGGCATAGATGATGGATAAAAAAGTACAATGGCAGTTTTTCCCCGGATTACTTTAATTTTGGAGCCGGACTCGCAGAGCAGCTTTCGCAACCAACAGTACCCTTATCGGTTTTTACGCCGGAATCAGATACCTGGAGTGGAAACGCTCTGAATCTTTCCGGCGCCGGAAACTCGCCGAGCCCGATCGCACAATCGCCCAGCCCGGAACCGGAAATTTTCGCCGGGATGTTTTGTGCGGCAAATTCAGTGATGATTGCGGCGAGCGCAGCATTACAAAGCCCCGCCTCTTCCATCAGTTTTTGATTGAGAATCAGGTTTTCCCCGAGCGTTGAAAAATCATCCATCACGGCTCCAACGCTCTGATCCATGCGATCAAAAATTTTCTCAAAACAGCCCGGATTCAGCGCGCGGCGCTCATCGAGATGCCGGATAACATCCGCCGTTTTCATTTTTGCGCCGGAATAAACGGCTGTGAACGGAAATGCTTCTTTGAGCGGTTGAATTTCTAATGGTTCTGCGCGGTACGCCACTGCACCGCCAAAAACACTGGCCGCTGCATCTGCACCGGAACCGCATCCCTGCACACGGCGAATCGTTGCCAAACTGCGCTTGAAGATTTCCATTAACGTAGACGCGACGCCCCCGTCGCGTTCTTTACGTACGGGGGACGCGACGGGGGCGTCGCGTCTACTTTCTAAAAATGCCGCATGCGTAGCAACAGTAACGGCAGCGGAAGAACCGAAGCCGATGTCGCCGGGGAAATCGGATTCGATTTTAAGCTCGATACCCTGCGCCGGCGAATATTGTTTTACAGCATCCAGCACAAAACGAAAATCGGGATGGTCAGTCAGCGCTGCCAGCGGCGCCTCATATTCTCCGAGCGCCGATGTAATGCGCAGAATTTTTCCCGGTGCCGGATTGATTGTTACATGGATGCGCTGATTGATTGCACAGACCAGCGCGCGACGTCCGTGTAATACAGCGTGCTCGCCTAATAACATCAGCGATCCCGGCGCCGAGGCTGTAATTGACGATTTCAATCCTGTTATCCTGTCAAAATTCTAATCACTAATTCCCGTGTTTTTTGCGGTAAATAAAATTCATTTCTATCCGCGCGATCCGGGGTTTATTAAACAATTCTTGTGCCGAGCGGATCGCCGCGCAGCGGTGAAATTTTATAGCCGTATTTTGCGGCGAGCGCGACCGGCATGGAATCGGCGAATACGATGACAGCGCCGCCGGCAGTGCCGCGGACTGCTCCGGCACCGCAAATTTTTGCGGCGCCGCCGGAATTTTCAATTTCGGCGATAAACTTCCGGACCGGCTCCGGTACAACACCGATCCGGCAAAGCAATTGATGGTTCTCGCGAATCAATGCGCGCATCATTCCGCAGTTAGCGGAACACACCGCCTGTTCGACTGCGCCGGTCACGGCTTCAAAGTCATCCCAGATTTTATCGGTTTCAAAGTTTGTTTTTACCTGTACAACGCATTCGCCGGTGGTTGATTCCGGCAGTCCGGTTTCGACCAGAAACATTTTCATGCGCGGCAGCGGAATTGAACGCGCCCGGCCGTTTTGAAATACAGCGGCGCCGCCGTAAAGTGAAATATAGGAGTCGACGCCGCTGGGATGGCCGTGCTGCAGTTTTTCGGCCTCCATACTGAAGTTGTAATACCAGTCCGGCTTGAAGTCGACGCGCAGATAATGGCCGAGAGCGCGCAGTTCGCTGAGCACGGATGCCGCCGATGAACCGAGACCGCTGCCCATCGGTAGATTGGATTTAAGTTTAATAACGATGCCGCTGTCGAGCGAATGATGCAGTCCGTCGAGCACGGTGATAAAACCGTATTTAAAGAGATCCACCGGCTTGTTCAGGACGTCGCGAATACCGAGTTTGCCTTCGAGAAAAAGCTGATAGTTATTGACGGCACGGCGTCTAAAATCGCGCAGCGCCCGCAGTGTAAATGATTGACGCTCTTTGCCGGGCAGATCGAACGCTACGTCTTCCGGTGTTTCTTCAATGGTGGCGGTTACGCTGCGATCAATCGCCATAGCAACGGCCGGTTTTCCGTAAACCGCTGCATGCTCGCCGCTCAAAATCAGTTTGCCTGGCGCGATTGCTTTCATTGCGGTCAGTGAATCAGATCCCGGCAGGTTCGTAAATGCGCTTATGCGCGCGAAGTCCGGCGAAGCGGAAAGGGCCGGTGCGGTATTGCGGGAATGAATATTCGCCGCCATCGGTTGGAATGCCGTAAAGATAAATGTCTTCGTACTGCCGGAATGTAAGCGCCGCGCGGTTTGCGAGCAGAGTTTTATGCGCGTCAGAAAACAAAACGCCGCGCCAGCCCGGCTGAACTACGCCGCTGAAAAATTCGGCGGTGCAGCCGGAGCCGTAGCTGTAAAAGCCGATCCGTTTCCCGGCGAGATCCTCTCCGGAATGATCCAGCAGCGAGCAGAGTCCAATGTAGAGTGAAGCGGAATAACAGTTTCCGGCGACGCGACTGTAAATTAATGATTCGCCGGTGACGCGGTGGAGTTCTTCACCGGAGATCCCTTTCACGAGTTTTTGATGCGCTTTTTCCGCCATACGCGTGAATGGAATATGATAGCAAAAGCGCGCGAAATTTTCCGGCGTGCGCCCGCTTTGCGCGGCGTACTGCTGCCACGATTTCAACAGCGCTTTGATATAAATCAGCGTTGAATATCTGCCATCCACCAGCGCTTCGGACAGATAATTCGGCCGCCAGAAATCCATCACATCAGATGAATAAAAACCGGCTTCCGGATCAATCGCAACCAGCCGCGGATTGGCGGCGACGGTGAACGCCACCGCGCCACAGCCCTGCGTTGATTCGCCGGGGCTGCCGAGTGCGTAGCGCGCAACATCGGACGCAATCACCAGAACTTTGGTATGCGGATTCATCGCCACCAGACCCATCGCCATGCGCAGTGCCGCCGTTGCGCTGTAGCACGCCTGTTTTAATTCTACCACGCGACAGCGTTCCGGAAGATCCAGTAAACCGTGCACGAAAAGACCGGCGGATTTCGACTGGTCAATTCCGCTCTCGGTAGCAAATAAAATTGTTTCGACCTGTTCAAGTTCGCCGGAATTTTTCAGCGGGAATGCGGCGCTTGCCGCCATGGTTACGATATCTTCATCCGGCGGCGGAATACCCATTTTTTCCTGACCGATACCGATCAGAAATTTCCCGGGATCAACCTTGCGCTCTTCCGCCAGCAGCTTTAAATCCAGAAAATACTGCGCTGTATAAAACGAGATTCTGTCGATGCCGATATCCATATGTTTAAACACGCCGGAATGATCCCATGACTCATTGCAACACCACCGGCCGGAAAATTTTATTTTGATGCCAGCCAGTGAAAAATTAATGCGGCAGCCGCACCGAAAAACGAGAAAATCGAGAGCGACTTATTAAACAGGTAAAATGTATCTTGCGGACGGATGGTGAGTACCGGCTGCCCGGCTTCGATTGCCGTCGCCGGCGAAACAAGAATTTCCAGGATTTTGCCGCGCAGCGGTTTATCGCCCTCGCCGTACAGATCCGCCAGCATAATATCTGTATTATAAAGTGAACAGGCCTGCAAATCGGCACGCGCTGTTTTTAACGCTTCCATTTTTTCTTCCACATCATCCGCGCCGGAATTTTTTGCTTCGCTGTAGGCCTTTTCAGCATCAGCAACTTTTAGTTTGTACGGCTCATCGCGCAGTGATGCCAACAGTGTCCGGGGTTCAATCTTATCGCCGGGCTGCACCGGTATCTGGCTGACCACGCCGGGAACAGAAAAAGCCACCGGTATTTCCAGCGGATGTTTTTTCAAAATCTTTTCGGTCGGAAACCATGCATCGCGAATTGCCCACACACAAAGAAATCCAAGAAAAACGGCGAGGATCAGAAAGTCCTTCGTTCCTTTAATATTAAATCTTTTTTTCGCCATGCGTTCTCCTTCCTTGCGATTAATAGCTTTTCGCAAAAACCACACGTCCTTTGCTCGGCCGGCCGCTGACAATACAGCTGCCGGCGCCGCTCTGTTCATAGTCAAACGGAATGCACCGGATTGTCACAGATAATTCTTCATTGATTTTCGCTTCGGTTTCCGGCGTGCCGTCCCAGTGCGCTAAGGCAAACCCGCCGCACCCGTCCTTAAAGAACGCAACGAACTCATCCCATGAATCAATTTCGCGTGTATGCTCCTCGCGGTATTTCAGCGCGCGCTCGAACAGATTTCTCTGCATCTCTTCCAGCACGCCGGAAATTGACGCCGCAAATTCTTCGCGGCTCTGTCCGTATTTTTCTTTCGGACCTTTATCGCGCCGCGCCACAAACACTGAGCCGTTTTCCATATCGCGCGGACCGATCTCCACCCGCACCGGAATTCCTTTCTTCACCCACTGCCAGCCTTTCTCGCCGGCATTGATGTCGCGTGCATCCACCACCACTTCAACCGGACGACCGTCGTACAGCTGCGCGCGCAGCATACCCGCCGTATCGTTGCAATACTTCATGATTGCATCATAATCCGCTTCCTTGCGGATAATCGGCAGAATCACCACATGCGCCGGCGCGAGACGCGGCGGCATGATCATGCCGTCGTCGTCGCCGTGCGTCATAATCAGCCCGCCGATCAGCCGCGTAGAAACGCCCCACGACGTCGTCCACGCAAACTCTTCACGGCCTGCGCGCGACTGAAATTTAATTTCAGAGGCCCGCGCAAAATTCTGTCCCAGAAAATGACTCGTCCCCGCCTGCAGCGCTTTGCCGTCCTGCATCAGCGCTTCAATACAAAACGTATTCACCGCGCCGGGGAAACGCTCACCGTCCGTCTTTTCACCTGTCAGCACCGGCATCGCCATATATTCCTGTGCAAAATGCTTATACACCTCCAGCATCTTGCGCGTCTCTTCCATCGCCTCAATTTCCGTTTCGTGCGCGGTGTGCCCCTCCTGCCACAAAAACTCGGCGGTGCGCAGAAACAGCCGCGTACGCATCTCCCAGCGCACCACATTCGCCCACTGATTGATCAGAATCGGCAGATCGCGCCAGCTCTGCACCCATTTCGCATACGTTGCACCGATAATCGTTTCCGACGTCGGACGCACCACCAGCGGCTCCTCCAGCTCACCCGCCGGAATTAACCTGCCGTCCGGACCCGCTTCCAGCCGGTGATGCGTAACCACCGCGCACTCCTTCGCAAAGCCCTCAACATGCTCTGCTTCCTTTTCCAGATAACTCTTCGGAATAAACAGCGGGAAATAGGCATTCACATGGCCGGTCTCCTTAAACAGCTTATCCAGACCGCGCTGAATATTTTCCCACAGCGCATACCCCCACGGTTTAATCACCATACAGCCGCGCACGTCACTGTTCTCTGCCAGTTCCGCCGCGCGCACCACCTGCTGATACCACTCCGGATAATTTTCCTCTCTCGTTGGACTGATCGCGGTTTTTGCCATAAAAATCTCCAAAAATTGAGCGTAAATCTACAAAACGACCCAATGGAATACGAGTTAAATTAGCGGGCTCAGCGAAATTCCACATTTCAAATTTAACCGGCAATCCACCCGCCGCCGAGAACCTCGTCGCCGGAATAAACGACAGCGGCCTGACCGGGTGTAAGCGCGAACTGCGGTTCTGCAAAATGAACGATCATTCCCGCGCCGGTTTTTTCAAGACGCGCCGGTGCGCCGGGATGTCCGTAACGCGGTTGAACCGTAAATGTATTTTCGTCCGGCGGAAATTCGCCGGCAATCCAGTGCAGATCGTTAACGCGGCAGTCAGAACTCATTACACCGGCGCGCGGCGTTAAAACAATATCGCCGGAATCTGCATCAATGCGGCTGACATAGACGCGCTCACCGGCGGCAACGCCGGTGCCGCCGCGCTGTCCGACGGTGAAACGATGAATACCCCCGTGTTCACCGATCTGTTTTCCGGCGGCATCCAGAAGACGGCCGCGCCGTTTAATTTCCGGCGCGTGTGCTTCGATAAATTCCGGATATTTCCCGGCTTCAACAAAACATAAATCCTGACTTTCGCCGCGCGGCACAACCGGCAGGCTGTGATCCGCCGACCATTTTTTCACATCCTCTTTTTTCCAGCCGCCGAGCGGAAACGCCACATGCGCGAGCTGTTTTTGGGAGAGCCGGTGCAAAAAATAGGATTGATCTTTCGTGCGGTCGACGCCGCGCAGCAGATGAAATTTTCCGGTGTGCTTTTCAATTTGCGCATAATGTCCGGTGGCAAGAATTTCGCAATCCAGCTGCAGCGCGCGTTCGAGCAGAAATCCGAATTTAATAAACTGATTGCACGCGATGCACGGCGACGGCGTTCGCCCGGCGGCATATTCGTTTACAAACCGCGCGACCACATGTTCCGCAAACCGGCCCTGCGCATTGACTACATAATGCCGGATGCCGAGTGCCGCACAGACTTTCTGCGCGCGCGCCACATCTTCAAGTGAACAGCAGCGCGATCCGTCTTTCCACATGTGCGCCGTTAAACCGATAACTTCATATCCCTGCTCCGCAAGCAGCGCCGCCGCCACGGAACTGTCCATGCCGCCGCTCATTCCAACTGCCGCGCGCTTTTTCATTTATGGGGAGTCTGAAGGTCTAAAAGTCGAAGGTCAAAAGTCAAACAGCCGAACATTTTAAAAAATTGACTTGCGACTTTTAGACTTTCGACCTTTGACAAAATAACCATTTCACCAATTCGTTAATTGCAGATTCGGGTTCACATCGTCCGGCAGACAGAACGGATGTCCGGCGGAATATTTAAGAAACGCAGCGCCGGCAATCATCGCGGCATTATCCGTGCAAAGCTTCGGCGCCGAAAGCCGCAGCGGAATTTTTTTCTTTGCCGCCAGTGCTGTTAATTTTTCGCGCAGGATTGTATTCAGCGAAACACCGCCGGCGGCGGCGAATGACGCTACCGGAATTTTCTCGAGCGCCCGTTCAGTGCGCAGTGCAAGTGCATCGGCCACAGCTTCCTGATAACTCGCAGCCAGATCGCGTTTTGCCGATTCATCAGTCAGCGCTTCAGGATGATGCTGAACATGATACAGCAGTGCGGTTTTCAGTCCGCTGAAACTGAAACAGAGTTTGCGGTCGAACTTATATTTCCACTCGCCGCCGGCGTTATCGAGTCCGCGCGGAAACCGCACCGCACCGGGATTGCCGCCTTCGGCGGCACGCTGAATTGCCGGGCCGCCGGGATAACCGAGTCCGAGCAGCGTTGCGCCTTTATCCAGCGCTTCGCCGGCGGCGTCATCAATCGTTTGACCGATAATTTTATAATTCCCCGGGGTTTCCATATAAACGAGTTTTGTATCGCCGCCGGAAACAAGCAGCACAAGCATTGGAAACGCGCCGGCAGGTTCCGGTGGATTTTCCCCAAGAAAAACGGAATAGATGTGCCCTTCATGATGATGCACACCGGTCACCGGAATATTCAGCCGCAGGCCCAGTCCGCGTGCGGCGGAATAACCGATCAGCAGCGAACTCGCCAAACCGGGACCGCAGGTAACCGCGATTCCATCGAGCCGGGCATAATCAACATTCGCAGTGCGCAGTGCTTCGTCAATAATGCCCGGCAGTTTTTTTACATGATCGCGCGATGCAATTTCCGGCACCACGCCGCCGTACGGCGCATGTTTGGCAATCTGCGAATAAATCACGTTCGACCGTACCGCGCCGTCAACCAGCACCGCCGCAGCCGTTTCGTCGCATGAAGTTTCAATACCAAGCAGGTTCATTTTTTAAAGTTTTGAGGTTACCGGGACGAAAGTCAAATATGAGTTGCTTACACCGCCTGGCCGATCCGGCCGATGTCTTTCCCGATTTGTTCTATCAGTGCTTCGCGCGATGAAAAGAAAATGATGTCGCGGATTTTTTCAATGAGGTAAAGTTCAACGTGCTGTCCGTAGAGATCGCCGGAAAAATTGAGCAGGTGTGCTTCAATGACCGGTGTGTCGTCATGAAATGTTTTTCGCATACCGATAAACACTGCGGCGGAAAAACTCTGAACGCCGGATGCCGCACTCTGAACCCGGGCGCGAGCGGCATAAACGCCCGCCGCCGGAATCAACTCATTGTCTGACTGAAGATTAATCGTGGGGAATCCAAGTTCGCGCCCGATGTGATTGCCTTCGATCACAGTGCCGGAAATACAGAACGGATGTCCGAGCAGTTTTTCCGCTGCCGGCAATTGACCGGCGCGGATCAGCTCGCGAATGCGTTTGCTTGAAATGCGTTCACCGCCGGAAAGTACTGCCGGAACGGCAATGGCTGCGATTCCGTGCTGTGCGCAGAATTTTTCGAGCATAGTAAACGTTCCGCCAGCGCAGGCGCCGAACGACCAGTCGGTGCCACAGACAATGCCAGCCAGTGCCGGAATACCGGTTTTTAAATCACTCAAAAATTTTTCCGGCGGGATTCCGGCGCAGGACGTATCGAATGGAATTTCGATGACGCCGGCGGCGCCGGTTTTTTCAAACTGCCGGCGGCGGAGTTCCAGCGGCGTAATCAACTCCGGTGCAACCGCCGGGCTTAAAATTTTTACCGGATGCGGATTGAAAGTGTAAATCCACGCATCACCGGAATTGTCCCGGGCAAATTGAACCGCGGTTTGAATGACTTTGGCATGGCCGGTATGCACGCCGTCGAAACAGCCCGCTGCGAGAACGACAGGGCGTCCGTTTTTTGGTAATTTTGAAATGTTATCTACAACCAACATTGTAAAATCCTAAGCATGATTCGAAAAAGGACTTTTGCGCACGCAAAGCAGCGAAGCGGCAAACAAATTAAAAATTTAAACCTCCTTCGATTCCCTCTGTCTCTTTCTGTAAAAATCCGTTTATATCCGTGTTATCTGTGGTTTTTTGCGTTTTCGGCGTTCGTGGACGCGACGGGGGCATCGCGTCTGCTTTTTTCAAATATCGTGAACTGTAATGATGTTTTTTTCAAATTCGGCGCGATCCCATTTTAAAATTTCGTCAAGCGTCCTGGCATCGGCCAGCTTAAACTCGCCGGATTTTGTGCGCCGGAGCTGTGAGAGACAGGCCCCGCAGCCGAGGCGCTGTCCGAGATCGTGCGCGAGCGTGCGGACATAGGTGCCTTTGGTGCAGACGGTTTCAAATGTTGCGCGCGGCGGCGTAAATTCTTTTAAGGCAAATTTATAAATGTGGATAAAGCGCGGTTCGCGTTCGACCTCATGGCCCTTGAGCGCGTGTTTGTACAGTGGAACACCGTTAATTTTAATAGCGGAAACCATCGGCGGCAGCTGCATTTGGTCGCCGGTGGCTTTTTTCATTTCGGCGCGCAGTGCCTCTTCAGTAATGCCGGACGGATCTTTTTCAGCAACGATTTCTCCATCGGTGTCCTGCGAATTGGTTTCAACGCCGAACAGAATTTCGCCTTCATAGGCTTTATCGCCGCCCATGATTTTAGCGGAAAGTTTTGTGCCGCGCCCGACGAGCAGAACGACGAGTCCGGTGGCATTCGGATCGAGTGTTCCGCCGTGGCCGGCTTTATTCAGTTGAAACCGGTTGCGGATTTTTGCGACCAGATCGTGCGACGTCCATTCCTGCGGTTTATCGATTAGAAGGATGCCGTCCGGGTCAGGAAGAATATTGCGTTTTCTCATGGCGGGAATAATAAAAAATAAGAATTATAATTTATTCGTCTTCATCTTCGGGAATATCGAGATGCGAAAGAATATCGAGCACGCGGTCGCCGGATTCGAGCGAGTCATCGAGTTTAAAGTAGAGGCGCGGGGTGTATTTTAAAATAACGTTTTTGCTCATGCGGCTCTGAACATCTTTGCGGCGCGCGTTGAGAAAACGGATCATTCGCTGGCGTTCATCTTCGTGTCCGAAAATGGAAACGTACACGGTGGCATCGCGCAGATCGGAGCCGGTTTCAACGCGGGTGATTGTAATTGCGCCGGTGTCAAAATTACTGTTGGCAAAAAGGCGCGGAATATCCGTTGCGATTTCGCGCTTCAGCAGTTCATTCACCCGTATCATTCGTGAGCTTGACATACATTTTTCCTAATCAAAGTAGACCCGCCGCAGACGTCGCGTTCTCTGCGTTCGTGGATGCGTCTACTTTCTTTCCAATACCGTAACGGAATACAGCGGCGCGGTAAAGTTTTGTTCCGCCGGCGCGGCGGCGGACGGCTCGGTGGAGAGCAGCAGTTTCCAGCGGCCTGCCGGCAGTTTAAAGCGCGGCTCAAGATCGGTATTATTCACAATGATGCACAGTTTGTTTTTCCCGCCGGCAATCATGCCGACAATCCGGTCAGTGTCCCAGTAAATGCTGTGTCCATCCGGCGCGATCCATTTCAGGCTGCGATCGGTGTAGAATTTGCCGGCGCGCAGTACCGCATATTTCTTGCGCAGTGCAATCAGTTGTTTAGTGAAATCCAGCAGCTCCCGGTTTTTCTTCGCGAGCGACCAGTCGATCCACGAAATTTCGTTATCCTGACAATAGGCGTTGTTATTACCCCGTTGTGTACGCCCGAATTCATCGCCGGCAACGAGCATCGGTACGCCGCGCGCCAGAAAAAGAGACGCGAGCATATTTTTCTGCTGCTTTAAGCGGCGTGCGTTTATTCCGGCGTTATTCGCCGGACCTTCAACTCCGAAATTATAGCTGTCGTTATTATTCTCACCGTCGCGGTTTCCTTCACCGTTGGCTTCGTTGTGCTTGCCGGAATAGGAGACGAGATCGGCGAGCGTAAAGCCGTCATGTGCTGTGATAAAATTAATACTTTTCAGCGGCGAATTCCCGGCAGGCTGATACAGATCGGAACTGCCGGCCAGCCGTGTGGCGAGCACACCGACGGCATCGTTACCGTTCCAGAACCGGCGCACGTCGTCGCGATAACGCCCGTTCCACTCTGAAAAGCGCCGGCCGGGGAAACTGCCGACCTGATAGGCGCCGGCAGCGTCCCACGCTTCCGCAATCAGTTTTACGTTTTTTAACGCCGGTTCATTTTCGATCGCCTGAATCACCGGCGGCGAATCCAGCATCCCGCCGGTTTCATCGCGACAAAAAATGCTGGCGAGGTCGAAACGGAATCCGTCGACGTGCATCTCGGTTACCCAGTATTTCAGTGAATCAACAATCAGCTGCGTTGCGACCGGATGATTGCAGTTGAACGTATTGCCGGTGCCGGTCCAGTTGCTGTAGTTCCCGGCGGAATCGATAATATAATAGGCCTGTTCGTCAAGATTACGGAAACTGTACACCGGTCCGTTAAAACCGTTTTCAGCTGTGTGATTATATACCACGTCAAGAAACACTTCGATGCCGGCGCGATGCAGCGCTTTCACCAGCGTTTTAAATTCAGTCACTGCCGCACCGGGTTCGCGCGACGACGCATAACGGCTGTTCGGCGCAAAAAATCCGAGTGTGCTGTAGCCCCAGAAATTGAGCAGCGGCGCACGCGGTCCTTTTTCGAACATATATTCCAGTTCGTTAAATTCAAATACCGGCAGAAATTCCACCGCTGTGATGCCGAGCTCTTTAAGGTACGGAATTTTTACAATAAAATCGAGATAGGTTCCGCCGCGCACCGGATCAGCGGAATTTTTGGTGAAGCCGCGCAGGTGCGCTTCGTAAATGATGGTTTTTGCGAGCGGTGTGTCCGGCCGCCGTTCGCCGCGCCAGTTGAATGAACTGTCAACGACCACGCTTTTCGGAAAATGTTTGCCTGTGCGGATCCTGCCGCCGTGGATTGGCGCAATGCCGGCGCGCTCGCCCCAGCCGCGTGAGAAGTGCACAGCACGCGCATACGGATCAAGCAGCCACTGTTCCGGTACGGCGTCGGTTTTATAAAGATAAAGCGTACCGGCACCGGCGCCGGCAATAAAAATCCGGCGCAAATTCCCGGCCCGCTCTGTGATCTCAATCGTCTGCGCCGGCGCTTCAGCGTCCGGTGAATCGAACAGCAGCAGCCAGATGCGGTTGGCGGTGCTGTGCACAATAAATTCTGTGCCGCCTTTCAAAACTGTCACACCGGGTTTCATAACGTTGGAATAATGAAATAATGCAAACAAAGCTTCCAGTCTCATTTTAAGTTCCGGCGGAATGAAGCCGGAAGTTTCATCTGCGTTACAGAATTTTTCAAAGCCCATATCTGCGCCGCTTCGGCAGATTCGAGCCGATCACATCTGCGCAATCACCTTCTTGAAAATTTTCCCGGCGCAGGCCGCTTTATTTATGAGTCCCCACGGTTCGGTGCCGGAAGAATCAATCCACGTAAACATTCCGTTTTCAGCGCCGAGTGTTGCCGGCGTATTCAGCACGATGCCGTCGAGGTGTTTAGAAATCAGTTTTTCGCGCGCGAGTTTTTCACCGTCGTGTGTTTGCAGTGCAAATCCGATTGCTGTTTGCGCCGGCGTTTTTCCGGCACACAATATCGCGGCGATGTCGGGCGTTGGTGTCAGTTCAATCGCAAAGCCGGTGCCGGTTTTCGGCAGTTTTTCGGCGAATTTTTGCGCCGGTTGAAAATCGGCAACGGCGGCGGCAAATAGAATGAGATTTGCACTCGAAAATTTTTCCTGCGCGGCAGCAAGCATCTCTCCGGCGGATGTAACATTAGAAATGGAGAAACGCGACGAGGGCGTCGCGTCTACTTTGGGCAGATTATTTTCCGGTACCGGACCGGAAATAAAGTCTACATGCAGCCCGCGCTTCAGTGCTTCTTCTGCGAGTGCTTTACCCATTTTGCCGGAACTGGCGTTGCCGATAAAGCGCACCGGATCAAAATATTCATGCGTCGGACCGGAAAGAATCAGGACAGTTTTCATGCGAGCGCCCGGTGAATCGCGGCGAGAATTTCTTCCGGTTCGCTCATTCGTCCGGCACCGGAACTGCCGCACGCCGCGCGGCCTGCACCCGGACCGATGCGCTGCCAGCCGAACGCTTCGAGCGTTGTAACATTTTTTTGCACCGCCGGATTCTCCCACATGTGCGCATTCATCGCCGGACAGAACATTTTCACGCATGCCTTGCTGAGCGACAGCGCGGCGGCAGCGACAATATTATCGCCGCAGCCATGCGCTATTTTTGCAATCGTGTTGGCTGTTGCCGGCATCAGCGCAAACAGATCCGCCGTGGTTGACGGATAGAGGTGCGGAAACAGCCGGCCTTTGTCCGCCGGATTTTCCGTAAACAGTTCGGTGCGGACTTCTTTTTGCGACAGCGCTGCGAAGGTGAGCGGCGCAACAAATTTACAGGCCGCCGGAGTCATGGCAACCTGTACATCATGTCCCGCCTGTTTTAAGGCACTGACAACGGACGCGGCTTTGTATGCCGCAATTCCGCCGCTGACTCCGATCAGAATTTTTTTCATCAGACTTCCATCAGTTCTTTTTCTTTGGCGGTGAACAGCGCGTCCATCCTGCTGATATGCGCATCCGTCAGTTTTTGAGTTTCATCAAGGCTTCCTGCCAGATCGTCTTCGGTAATTTTACCGCTTTTCTCCAGCGCCTTGAGCTGATCGTTCGCTTCGCGCCGGATGTTGCGCACGGCGACGCGCTGCTCTTCTGTGGTACGCGAAGCAACTTTGGTCAGATCTTTCCGGCGCTCCTCACTGAGCTCCGGAATCGGCACGCGAATCAGCCGGCCGTCATTCAGCGGCGTAATGCCGATGTTGGCGGCGATGATTGCTTTTTCAATCGCTCCAAGCGACGACGGATCGAACGGACTGATCGTAATCAGGCGCGGTTCCGGCGTAGCAATGTTGCTGATGTCGCGCAGACGGCTCGCCGAACCGTAATAATCCACTGTAATATTTTCCACCAGGCTCGGGCTCGCTTTGCCGGTACGCAGTCCGGCCAGGTCCTGCTGCAAAAATTCCACCGCTTTCCCCATCTTTTCTTCAGCGGCCAGTAAAACTTCTGTTGTCGTTTCCATTTTTTACTCCTTCGTTCACTATAGAGTAACGCATATTAATTTTTTTTGTAACCTCAATGAACGCAAAGTTGCGCGAAACTGTTTCCGTTCAAACGTGCGGCGCGCAAGGGACTGCGCGCCCTGCCGATTCCTTTTCGTGTTCCTCGTTACCTCTGTGTAAAATCCGTTTTCATCCGCGTTATCCGCGGTTCAACTAATGCGTCATCAGCGTACCGGTGCGGCGCGCAAGGGACTGCGCGCCCTGCCGATTCCTTTTCGTGCTCCTCGTTACCTCTGTGTAAAAATCCGTTTTCATCCGCGTTATCCGCGGTTCAAACTAATGCATCACAGCGTACCGGTGCGGCGCGCAAGGAACTGCGCGCCCTGCCGATTCCTTTTCGTGTTCCTCGTTACCTCTGTGTAAAAATCCGCTTTCATCCGCGTCATCTGCGGTTCAAACTAATGCGTCACCAGCGTACCGGTGCGGTGCGCAAGGGACCGCGCGCCCTGCCGATTCCTTTTCGTGTTCCTCATTACCTTTGTATAAAAATCCGCTTTCATCCGCGTTATCCGCGGTTCAAACTAATGCGTCACCAGCGTACCGGTGCGGCGCGCAAGGGACTGCGCGCCCTGCCGATTCCTTTTCGCGTTCCTCGTTACCTCTGTGTAAAAATCCGTTTTCACCCGCGTTATCCGCGGTTCAAACTAATGCGTCACCAGCGTACCGGTGCGGCGCGCAAGGGACTGCGCGCCCTGCCGATTCCTTTTCGTGCTCCTCGTTACTTCTGTATAAAAATCCGTTTTCATCCGCGTTATCCGCGGTTCAAGCTAATGCGTCACCAGCGTACCGGTGCGGCGCGCAAGGGACTGCGCGCCCTGCCAATTCCTTCTCGTGTTCCTCATTAGCTCTGTATAAAAATCCGTTTTCATCCGCGTTATCTGCGGTTCAACTAATGCGTCACCAGTGTACCGGTGTTGTCGCCGCGGAATACGCGCAGCATCTCGCCTTCTTTAAAAAAGTTGAATACAACGATTGGAATATCGTTTTCCATGCAGAGTGAAAATGCGGCGGCGTCCATAATTTTCAACTGTTTGTTCAGCGCGTCGGCATACGTAATTTTATCGAACCGCGTGGCGGTTTTATCTTCGACCGGATCGGCGGTGTAAATGCCGTCAACCTTCGTTGCTTTCATCAGCACATCGGCGCCGATTTCGGATGCGCGCAATGCGGCGGCGCTGTCGGTGGTAAAATAGGGATTGCCGGTGCCGCCGCCGAAAATCACCACGCGGCCTTTTTCAAGGTGGCGCATCGCTTTACGGCGGATAAACGGCTCCGCAACTTCCTGCATATTAATTGCCGTCATCACGCGCGTTTGAATGCCTTCGTTTTCGAGCGCCGACTGCAGCGCCAGTGAATTGATCACAGTCGCCAGCATACCCATGTGGTCGCCGGTCGTACGGTCGGTTCCGCCTTTTTCACCCGCCAGACCGCGAAAAATATTTCCGCCGCCGACCACGACCGCGATTTCCGCGCCGGCTTTAATTAATTCTTTAAACTGCCGTCCGATCGCTTCAAGGACTGCCGGGTCAATACTGAGACCTGTTTCCCGGTTCTGCAGCGCTTCGCCGCTGAGCTTCAATAAAATGCGTTTGTACTTCATTTCAATCCCTCTCAAGTTTCGAGGCGCACTATAAAAATGAACGGTCAACTATGAAAGATGAAAGTTGTGTAATGCGCGCCGGAGTTTTTTAACCGCAGATATCACGGATGGAAACGAATCTTTACACGGAGACAAGAAAGACAGCGGAGAGTTTTTTGACAGGATGAACAAGATCAGCAGGATTTTTATTGGTGAGCTTTTATCCGTGTAAATTCTGTTCATCCCGTTAAAAAAATTCTTTTTCTTTGCCTATATCCGTTTATATCTGCGATATCCGTGGTTAAAAACTTCGCGCGCCTTGCGAACTTCTGTTTGAAAAATTTAACCGGAAGATCGCAAAGGTCGCAAAATTTTATTTTGACGGAATTTACAGGATTAACAGGATTTCCTGCTGCAAATGAGCGCGGATTAATAGTTAACAGGGTTCCTTTCATGCTGTTTCGTGTTTCTTGCGGTTAATGCTCTCCATTTTCAGGCCTTGAATTTCCGGATCTTCAGCATCTCTGCGTTTGACACGTAGAATTTTAAAGACTAAAACCGCATTCAAATAAATATAGTTTTGCGTTAACGCGTAGAATTGCTTCATCTGAAATTAGCACTTTCAAGTTGGGAAGCGAGCTTGCGAGACGCGCCTGCGGCGCGGCTCCCTGTCTTGTGTTTCCCAACAGGGCGTGCTAACCCTCAGATGAGGCACGAACATGGAGTTCGCGCCTCTTTTGTTTTTCATGGCGCTAAAGGAGTGCGAATTCCTGAACATAAAAAAGGGAAGCACATGAAAAACGATAGCATAATCAAAATCGCGTGGGGCAGTGTGATGTTGGCGGTCAGCGGATTGGCTCAGGAGCGCATTACGCTAAGTGACGGGGAAACAGTCAGCATCACCAATGTTACCTTTTTATCAAAATCGGCGGATTACGGCGGTGCGGTTTCAAATGAGAGCGGTGTGTTTTATATGACCGGCGGCGGATTTATCAACAATTCAGCCAAAAATCTCGGCGGTGCGGTTTACAGCACCGGCACAAACGCTTTGGTTGATCTGACGAATGTTTTCTTTTCAAACAATACCGCTACATATCGAGGAGGAGCAATTTTTAATGCTACATCAAGTTCGTTGAATCTGTCAGACAGCATTTTTTTCGGCAATACTGCACGTTTGGGTGGAGCCATCGGAAACCGTGGTGAAGTAACAATATTATCCAGCACATTTGATAGTAATTCCGCGGAAAATAATGCGGGTGCCATCCTGCAGACGGCGACAGGAACGCTTACGTTGTTAGACACAATTTTTAGAGGAAATTCCGCCGCAATAAGTGGTGGAGCTATCGGGAATCTAAGAAGAGTGAATATTATAAGTAATCATTTTGAGAACAACTCGGCCAATAGCGGCGGTGCAATTCATAATAACTCTCTCCATGGAAACGCACATATAAATGTGACAAATACGTTTTTCCTTGAAAACAAATCTGCAGTGCATGGCGGTGCGATTTTTAATAACGGAATCTTCGGGTTAATTGACAGCCGGTTTGAGAACAATACAGCGCAGACAAATGGCGGTGCGATTTTTAATGTGCGGGTGCTCTACACCAATGAGATGATATTAACGGAAGGAGAAATTGCGTTAACAAATGTATTTTTCTCCGGCAATTCAGCTTCCGGTGCCGGCGGAGCGGTAGCAAACTGGTATATTGCCAAGATGACCGGCGGGGCTTTCTCAAATAATGTTGCCGGAGGTAATGGCGGTGCATTTGTGAATGACAGCTGGAGTAATGCTGTAAATGGGCTGGTAAATAGCGGTGATGCGAGTTTTGAAAATGTCCGGTTTGAGAATAATACAGCGAATAATGGCGGAGCCATTGAAAATCGCAGTATTTTAAACATATCCGGCGAAGGCTTTATTAATAACTCCGCCGAAAATTTTGGCGGTGCCGTTAATAATTATAATGCAGATTCTTACGCTTTTCTGACAGATGTATTTTTTGCTGATAATGTAACTTCAAATCGCGGCGGCGCAATCTACAATATCGGCAATTTGGTGATAGAATCCGGTACTTTTTCCGGAAATTCTGCTCAAACGAATGGCGGTGCAATTTTCAATCACGGAACGTTTGTCATAAAGTCGAGCGGATTTACGAATAATCACGCCGTTAATTCCGGCGGTGCAATCTTGAACAATATGACAGATTCCACGAATACATTGGAAAACAGCTTTTTTGTCGAAAATACTGCGAATGCGGGCGGCGCCATTTGGAATGCGCGCGCACTTGACATAACGGAAGCCTTATTTTCAAAAAACAGTGCTCGATTCCGTGGCGGGGCAGTTTTTAATTCCAACTCAAACGGTGTTTTAACGCTTGCAGATGTTCAGTTTCTAGGGAACACGGCAACCAATTCCGGCGGAGCTGTTTTTAATAATCAGGACGCAACTGCAATTGCAACAAACACTATATTTAACGGGAATGAAGTCAGTCGCGGGGACGGCGGTGCGATTTATAACATTGGAAAATTTTATATCACGGATTCTTCGCTGATGAATAACACTGTATCAAATTATGGCGGTGCGGTTTATAACACCGGAACAAATGCAGTGATTGAAATAGCGAACAGTGATTTTACCGCTAATTCAGCCTTATGGGGTGGCGCCATTTTTAATACAAATAACGGGATTATTACCGCAACAAATACTATTTTTTCCGGAAATTCTTCAAAAGGCTCCGGCGGGGCGATTCGTAACTATGGATTATTTGCCATGACCAATGGTTGTTTTACTAATAATTTGACGATAGGCAGAAATTACGGTGGGGCGATTTATAATGTCGGCACAAACGCTACAATAAATTTAACAAATGTCTCTTTTTATAATAATACGGGAGCATATGTCGGAGGAGCTATATATAGTGATAAAGGAAATCTTACGGCGTCAGGCGGTGAGTTTGTAAATAATCATGCAGATTTTGGCGGAGCTGTCATGAATGCATGCGGCTTATTTGTTCATGAAGGGACGGCAAATTTTTCAAAAATGTTATTTCTCGCAAATTCAGCAACAACCAATGGTGGTGCAATTTATAATTCTGGTGTGTTAAATATTTCCGAATGTACGTTCGTTTCTAACTCAGCTTATTCGGGCGGAGCAATTTACGGTCTCCCGCAATCATCATCAAGTGAAGCCTGTATTATAAATCTACAAGATGTTTCTTTCTATGATAATATAGCAACAAATTCTGGCGGCGCAATTTTTGGAACAGGGAATGGTGTTTTTACCTTTGTTGTAAGCGAAAATAAGACAGCAGTATTTTCCGGCAACCGTGATAAAAACGGTGCAAATTCTGTTTTTCTGAATAGCGGATCAATAACGGTTGATACAGCACATGGTGGAATATTAGATATGCGTGACCCAATGCGAGCTGCGAATTCGGCGGTATCGGTTACAAAAACCGGCGGCGGGCGCTGGAAACTTGGCGGGACGAATCATCTTTCCTCTGCAACGGTTTCATTGAATGCCGGAACATTAGAATTATATTCAAGTGCAGTGCTCAATGTAAGTAATTTTTCCGGGCAGGCCGGCGCTGTGGTCACATTTAATTACCCGTCCAGAATTCAAATTGTCGATGAATTCTCCGGTAATGCCACCGTTGTATTAACTGGATATTCTCCGGCGGAAACCAATCTGCTGATCTCCGCAAAGTCGGAAGCCGTGGCGGAAACGATTGCGGCATCATTGCATTTTTTATCGCCGGAATTCGGTGCAATCGCAATCGAACAGAATGTTTATGCCGTTCCGTTCGCATCCGCATTTACCCAGCAGTCGCCGGAACCGGTGCCGTATGCGTGGCTGGAGCTGTATGGACTGGTCGCGCCCGGCAGCTCTGCAGAAGAGTATGAAAATGCCGCAATGGACGATGTTGATCATGACGGATACACCGCCTGGCAGGAATATATTGCCGGAACCGACCCGACCGATGAAAATTCCGTATTCCGTGCAGTTATGGATATGATGAACGGCGAACCGGAAATTACCTGGAATCCGGATTTGACGCCGTTGCGGCATTATTTTGTCGAGGGGCGCGAAACCTTATCCGGCGGGACATGGACAAAAACCAATAACGCCAGTCAATACTTCCGCGTGAAAGTGGAAATGCCGTAATTCCTGACTGCAATTCGAAGAAGGGCACGGCAGATGCCGGGCAGCGCCGGCGGCAATTAACGTAAACTTACGCGATTCAAAAAAGCACTCGCCGAATGGCAGGCAGCGCGGCGGCGATATCCCCGGTGGAACGCGACCTCCGGGCGCGTTTAATCCTGTTCCAAATTCAAACTTAAGCCTGCATCGCTGCCCTGATGCAAAACCCGGTGATATTGAAACGATAACATTGCCCCGCAGTATTTTATTCGCTCAGCGTTTGACTTGCTGCATCGGGTTTTGGCAGACTCACCGGAATTTTACCCGATTTAGAAACGGCCAACTTATTAAACTATAGAACAGGAGGAAAAATGAGCGCCCCGACTAAACATAAAAAGCTGCTTGAATGGGTGGCGGAAATTGAAACCATGTGTACGCCCGACCGCGTTGTCTGGTGTGACGGTTCCAAAGAGGAATATGACCGCTTAATGGGCGAAATGGTTGCCAGCGGAATGGCAATTAAGCTGAATGAAGAAAAACGTCCGAACTGCTATGCGTTTAATTCCGATCTGTCCGACGTGGCGCGCGTTGAAAACCGCACCTATATCGCCTCGCGCAAACAGGAGGATGCCGGCCCGACGAATAACTGGATTGATCCGGTTGAATTGAAAAAAACGATGACGAAACTGTACACCGGCTGTATGAAGGGCCGTACAATGTACATCATTCCGTTCTGTATGGGTCCAATCGATTCTCCAATCGCGAAAAACGCCATCGAAATCACGGACAGCCCGTACGTTGTGGCAAATATGCACATTATGACGCGCGTCTCTTCAAAGGTTCTTGAACTGCTGGGTGAGGACGGTGAATTTATCCCGTGTCTGCACTCTGTCGGTGCTCCGCTGGAGCCGGGACAGAAAGACAGCCGCTGGCCGTGCGCGCCGATTGAACAGAAATATATTGCGCACTTCCCGGAAGAAAATCTGATCTGGTCCTACGGCTCCGGGTACGGCGGCAACGCGCTGCTCGGCAAAAAATGCCTGGCGCTGCGTATCGCATCCAATATGGCACGCCATGAAGGCTGGATGGCTGAACACATGCTCATTCTCCGCTTCACGAACCCGGAAGGACGTCAGTTCCATATCGCGGCGGCATTCCCGAGCGCCTGCGGAAAAACCAATCTCGCCATGCTGCAGTCCACGGTTCCGGGCTGGAAAGTGGAAACCGTCGGCGACGATATCGCCTGGATGAAGCAGGGCCCGGATGGACGTCTTTACGCCATCAATCCGGAAGCCGGCTTCTTCGGGGTTGCGCCGGGAACCAGCCAGGAATCCAATCCGATGGCACTGGCAACCTGCCGTTCCAACAGCATTTTCACCAACGTGGTGGTCACTAACGACGGCGATATCTGGTGGGAAGGCATGGGCGTTGATTGCGAAGGCGGAACTGACTGGAAAAACCAGCCGTGGAAACCGGGTACGGTTGATGCCGACGGCAAAAAAATCCCCGGAGCGCACCCGAACAGCCGCTTTACTGCACCGGCGGCGCAGTGTCCGGTGATTTGCGCCGACTGGGAAAAACCGTCCGGCGTTCCGATTGACATCTTCATTTTCGGCGGACGCCGCACAAACACTATGCCGCTCGTTCATGAAGCCTACAGCTTTGATCACGGCGTGTATATGGGGGCAACCGCTGCTTCTGAACCAACTGCCGCCGCGCTCGACGTCAAACAGTCTCTGCGTTTTGATCCGTTTGCCATGACGCCGTTCATCGGCTACAACGGCGGCGATTACATGCAGCACTGGTTTGATATGGGTGACAAACTCGGCGACAAAGCGCCGCGCTGTTTCTACGTCAACTGGTTCCGTAAAGACGAAGACGGCAAATGGCTGTGGCCGGGATTCGGCGAAAACAGCCGCGTGCTAAAATGGATGTGCGAACGCGTTGAAGGCAAAGTCGGTGCCAGAGAAACGCCGATCGGTCTGATGCCGGAAGAGGGCGGAATTACGCTCGACGGACTCGACATCCCGGAAGCCGATTGGAATGAACTGATGAAAGTCGATAAAGATCTCTTCCGTAAAACGGTTGCGGATGCCGAAGAGTATCTCGCGGAGTTCGGCGATAAACTGCCGAAACGCATGACAGAACAGCTCAAGGAAATGAAAAAGCGTTTGGCTTAATCATTCAGCCGTTGAAACAAAAACGCGCCGGCATTCCGGCGCGTTTTTTATTATCTGATCGTAATGATCACATCATCATCAAACGTCACGCGCGGGGCGCGGTGTTCCGGCGGCGAGAACGACGGCAGAATGCGGTAATAGACCTGCAGCGACAGTGAGCACAGCGCGGTGGAATAAATTTTTTCTTCGCCGGTTTTCTGATTCGGCCCGAGCCACCAGCCCTCTGCGTGCTGATTTGACAGCAGCATCGGCGCAAACTTTGCATTCCAGGTTTTCCACCGTGAACCGCCGCGCTGGAACACCGCCTGCGTGTTGTAATACCACTCATACGTCGCCGGCAGGCTTTTATTAATCGGATTCAGCCACGCCGTTTCCCAGTCGCTCACGCCGAACTCATGCATGTAACGCAAACCGGCGGAGACCATCGGGTCGGTATGCAAACCGAGCAGTTGCAAACTCAATACCATCGCGCCGCTCATGACCGGCCCGCCCTCGCGCGGCGCGATCAGCAGATCGCCCTTCCGGTAAAACCAGATTCCGTTTCCTTTATACAAAAATGCGACTCCCTGCGCCGCGCGCTCCAGCGCCGCCGGAATTTCCGGCAGTAAAATTCCGGCGGCCTCGGCCGCCCTCAACGCCTGCACCTGCCAGCTTGTCGCCGACGCGTCGGCGATATCCTGTTCATACCAGTTGCCCCACGCACCGCAATGCAACTGACCGGCGCTGATCACGCGAATGCCTTTTTCCACCGATGCTTTCAGCGCCGGCGCACGCGTTAATGCATACGCCTCCGCCAGCGCATATGTCGCCTGCGCGTGTGCATACACACCGAGATCCTCGCCGGATTTTTCCGGCCGCACCGCTGCCAGCGGAACAAACAATCCGCTGTCCGGCTGCTGCTGCGAAAGCAGATATTCGATCGCGCGCTGAACCGTGCCGCCAAATTGTTCCGACGCCGGTGTTTCGCCGTGCGCCAGAAATGCCAGCAGCGCCAGCGCCGTCAACCGCGTCGCGCGCTGCTCATTCATCATCGATGCAATCCACTCGCGCTGATGCCAGCTTTGATTATACGCCGATACCGCGCCCCAATATCCTTCCGGCGTCTGCTGCGCCGCCAGCCATTCCAGGCTCCGCATCACCGCCGCTTCAACCTGCTCGCCGTAACCGCCGGCGAACTGTTGCAGCCGGTTACTGCGCGCGCCGGCGGAGCGCCCTGCAAACAGTCCCTGCATCACCAGCGGACTCTGAATTTCATGCATTGCCAGCCCGGCAAGGTCCGGCATATCCGGTGCCGACATTTCCACCGGCACGTCCGGCAGCGCCGGAACATCGCCCGGCGCAGTCATTAAATTACTGTCCGGCGGCAGTTCATCCAGTTTTTGCAGCGCTTGCTCGATTTCCGGAATCTCTTCGTGCTCCATTACCTGAACCTGCACCTCGCGGCCTGTGTCCAGCGCTTCAAAAATCACCAGATTAATCAGCACAATCAGCACGATCGCATTAACTGCGATTGCCGCCGCCAGCCCGCCGAAACGATCTAGAATTTTGCTAATATATTTCTGAAGCATATTATTTTTCTATAGCCACCAAAAACACAAGAAGCCACAAGACCGGAGCTGTGTTACCATTGTGTGTTTTTGATGTTTTTGTGACCATGACTTTTCATTATTTATTTTAATCCATGATAAATTTTTTAATGTAGAGTTTTGGGGAACCGAAATTAATCAACAATCCATCGCGAATCCGTGATGATTTTAAATAACCTAAAAGTTGCGCGATGTGTTCTTCGGTAGTCGCTCTGCACGCCTTCAACTCAACAATCAGACGATCTTCAATAAACAAATCAGCAAAATACTCTCCCAAATTTGTCCCGTCCTCATCATATACAGTTAACGGGTATTGTTGTTTTACTTTTAACCCGGCTTTTTGGAGCCGGTGAAACAAAGCATGCTCATAAATTTTTTCCAAATGTCCGTTCCGATGATACTTATGTATTGCGAAACTGGTCTCGCGCACAACATCACAAAGTTCGTGAATATGCATATCCCTCCTCTTTTTGTGAATTTTCGTGCTTTTTTGTGGCCATTCTCTTACTCCGCGCTTACCACCGAAATTTTTGAAAGTCCGTTTTGCGCACACAGATCTAAAACGCCCACCAGCTTCGCATGTTCCGAGCCGCCGGCGCAGGTGATCAGTACCGTCTGATTTTTACTGAACCCGGCCAGGCGCATTACAATCGATGTTAACTCCGCGCGCGAAACCGCACGTCCGTTCAGGCTGTAGCCGTTTTCAAAACCGCCCTCAGTAAATACAGCAATGCGGATCATTTTCGGCGGCGTACGTTGTTCCGTTTGCGACGGATCCGGCGCCGGACGTGAAACATCCAGATGCGCCAGCACGTCCGGTGTAGAAAACGTTACCAGAAAATAAATCAGCAGTTGAAATACCACGTCAATCATCGGCGTCATCGACACTTCGATCGGAACATCCTCGCGCACTCGTTTTTTTCGTTTCATAATTTGGTCGAACGTCTGAAGGTCAAAAGTCGAAAGTCATTTGCGCAAATAATTCTCTAACGTTCCAATTCCGCATTGAAACTCCGGCACGTTGAATCTGATCGCGGAAGCTGTAATCCCGGATTTTTCTGAAATCACCGTATATCTGCTGCACCAGGATGCGCGCATCCTGCCAGATCCGTAAATCTTCAAACCGTTCCACTTTATTCATAATATTTCTTCTCCTCTTGCGCCTTTAAGACGTTCGACCTTCAGACCTTTGACTGCCTTTGGCTGAATCCTTCGTCGCGATAAAACTGATTTTATAAAGTCCGGCGCCGGTGCAGGCATCGAGAACACGTTTGACATCTGAATGTTTCGCGGCGGCATCGGCGCGGATACGGATTGGAATTGACGGACCGGCGGCGCCGTACTCTGCCACCGTTTTCGCAAGAATCTGTTTCAGCCGTTCACCGGAAAGCGGCGTGCGCGCGATAAAAATCCTCCCTTTGTCATCCACCTCGACGGTGATCGTGCGCGGATCTTTTTCTTCAGCGACCAGGGGTCCGTGCGGTGAATCCGGCAGCAGCAGAAATTCGCTGACCGCTTCTTTTTCGAGCTGAACGGTGCAGACAAAAAAGATGATCATTTGAAACACCACGTCGATCATCGCCGTCATGTTAATATTGCCATCAGCCTGTTTTAAACGTGCCATGATTCATTGTCGAAAGTCCAAAGTCTAAACGTCGAAAGCCCACATCAAATGACTTGCGACCTTTGACCTTCAGACCTGCGACTCTCCTTTCACCTTTTTCATCAACTCCAGCGTCAGCGCTTCCATGGTGAGAATAATTTTTGCGGCGCGATTGCGGAAAAACGAAAAGAATCCGAGCGTCGGCACTGCGATGACCAGACCGGCCGCGGTGGTATACAGCGCCTGAGAGATGTTGGTTGCCAGCATCGCATTTTTGGCGGCGCCGGCTTCGGTGCCAAGTGTGGCGAATGCCAGAATCATTCCCTGTACCGTTCCGAGCAGCCCGAGCATCGGCGCGAGATTGCCGACGACATTCAGATAATTAATCCGCTGCATTATTTTTTCGCTTTCAAGGTCGGCAGCAACAGAAACCGCATCCTGTACTGCTTCCATTCCTTCGCCGGCGTCTGAAAAACCGGCCGACAGAATATTCGACAGCGCGCCCGGTTCTCCGCCGCAAAGCGATCCGGCAGTTTGCAGGTCGCCGGAATTCAGTGCGGCGCGAATATTATGAACCAGCGCCGCCGGAATAATCCGCCTGACACGGATTTTAATAAATGAGTCCACAATCAGATAGGTTCCGGCGACCGACAGCGCCGCGAGCGACAGCCACAGAACGACACCGAGAAATCCGCCGTCTAACACTACATCCATAAATCCCGTGCCGGCGACCGGCTCTTCCGCCGCCTGAACGCTTTCGTTCGCGACAATTTCCTGCGCGCGCGCTGTCACGGTGCAAATAGACATTAACACCGCAAACAACAGGCCGGAGGGACAGCGGCCTCGCTGTCCGGTCGCCGGGGCCGGCGACCCTCCAGTTGATTGATTGATGATTTGTTCTACTGATATTTTTTTCATTTCACATCTCCTTTGGCTAAGACTGCAAATTCTGAAGCGGGAAATTCGCTAATCACCCGGTTAAAAAATTCCGGCGCGCGCGGATCGTTCAGCTTTTTCAACGCGACGCCGGTTTTATAAATCGCTTCAGGCTGAACGGCTGTCTGCTCGCGAAACAGAATGACGGTGCGCAGATAGTCGAGCAGGGCCTCTTCCGCCTGACCGGCGGCAAATTTCATATCGCCGCGGATAATCTGCGCCCGTGCCGCCGCTGCGCGCGAACCGCTCGCGATATCTTCATCGACCATCGCCGCAACTTCCGGAATTCTGCCGGCGCCGAGCAGCGCCTGCATATAATGCGTGCGCTCCGCCGGCGATTTTTTTAACTGCGGCTGCACCGCAAACAGCTCTTCATATTCTGCCGCCGCGCCGGCAAAATTTTCCCGTGCCAGTTCAATGCGGGCCAGCATCAGGCTTGCGCGCCGGTCCCAGCCGAGCCAGACATAATCCCTTTTCACACTTTTTAACAGCGCCGCCGCTTCGGCAAGCCGACCGCCCCTGGCGAACGCTTCAACCTGCGCTATCTCCGGCGGCGGATCGGCGGCAGCCTGCTGATAGCCGCCGGCGCGGAATGTTAACACCTGTCCGTTTTTAGTTGTTAACTGCACCGTGCCATCCGCTGACGATTTGATTGCCGTTCCTTCAATCTTCGTTCCCGCGGAATTAATCACATACGGCGCCGGAAAGACCGGAAGCGGGAAGACAGCAACCGCGGATAACACGGATATAAACAGATGCAGATTCTGACTGAGTTTATGTTTATAATTCGTTTTCATCTGTGTACTCTGCAGTTAAATTTCTGACTCCTGACAACTCGTTTTCATAGCGGAATGAATCGCATACGGCAGCGGAAAGATCGCAACCGCGGATAACACGGATATAAACGGATACAGATTCTGACTGAGTTTATGTTTATAATTCATTTTCATCGGTGTAATCCGCAGTTAAATTTCTGACTCCTGACAACTCGTTTTCATAGCGGAATGAATCGCATACGGCAGCGGAAAGATCGCAACCGCGGATAACACGGATATAAACAGATACGGATTCTGACTGAGCTTATTTTTATAATCCGTTTTCATCTGTGTAATCCGTGGTTAAATTTCTGACTCCTGACAACTCGTTTTCATAGCGAATGAATCGCATACGGCAGCGGAAAAAGAGCAACCGCAGATAACACGGATATAAACAGATACGGATTCTGACTGAGTTTATGTTTATAATTCGTTTTCATCTGTGTAATCCGCGGTTAAATTCCTGATTCCTGACAACTCGTTTCCATTGCAGTTTCGAGTATTTAAAATTAATGAGAAGTGCCAGCCGTAAACCGGTTTTAGCGAGGTACCCGATCATTTGAACAACGTGCGTTTCTGTGAACGATTGAACAACTTTCGGGTCAACAATAATCAGATCTTCGACAATTAAGTCAGGGATCAGCTTCCCAATATCATGTCCTTTATATTTCACCGGAAATTGTTTTTGCTGTTCCGTTTTTAATCCCGTTTCCTGCAGCTCTATGGTCAATGCGCGCTCATATAATTTTTCATCCAGGCCGGGTTTTAATTCATTTAATACCGCAATAGCAGCGCCGATGATTTTTCCGCTTACTTCTTCATACAATATGTTTTCTCCCATTTTATCTCTCTCCATCCGCGATATCTGCGGTTAACATCTCTGCAGTCCGGTTTTTCCAGCGCTGAATTTCGTCGGTGTTAATGCGGTCTGAAAACTCGGTGAGCAGGCGGTCGGCATCGGCAAGCAGGTCGTGCGGGCGGTTGAGTTCGAGGTACAGCGGCAGGCTTTCAGTCAGTGCCGGAATTATAAAGTCAGCGTGCTGTGCCGGATCGGCGAGCAGTGCGACGCGCTGCAATGAGGCGAGTTTTTCCGCCGCGCCGGTTTGCGCCCGCGCAAGCTCAAGGGTTGCGCGGTGGATAATTAAATCGTCCGTTGCAACACCAAGCACTTCACTCAGAATACGAATGGCATCGCCGGTTTGTTGTACGGCAGTGAATGCGCGTCCCTGCAGAATTCCGGCATCGAAGAAAAAAGCCGATTCCGGCCAGCGCGCAAACAGCTCGTCAATACGCTGAACCGCCGGTAAAAATTCTCCGGTTTCGAAATGCGCCTGCGCGCGATAAAACAGCACCGGCTCTAAAAACCGCCGCTCGCTGTCGGCATTAAACACCGCAAAGGCTGTCAGTGCGCCGGAATACTCTTTTAAGTTCAGTTGCGCCGTTCCTTTGGCAAAATGCGCCTGCAAAATAAATTCTGACACCGGAAAGTTTGCAATGAAGCGGTTGAGTTCTGACACTGCGGCGGAAAAGTTTTCGAGTTTTGCACAGCAGATTCCCTGATAAAATATAGATTTTTCTAGAAACGGCAGATTAAAGCGCACCGTTTCTTCGGTTACGCCATAATTTTTTTCTGTTGCGGCGAGCGCCGCTTCGAGCGTCCGGTACTGTTCAAGCGCTCTTTCCCATTCGCCTGACTGCCGGCAGCACTCAGCGAAGGCAAAGCGCGCACGCGTGTTTTGCTGCAGATCGGTTTCACCGGAAATGTACGGGGCAAAAAATTTACCGGCGGTATTCCACTCCTCTTTTTCAAATGCGTTCCATGCAAGCCTGCCGAGCGCCGGAATATAAAAGGCCGAATCGCGGTAATCGCGCAGAATTTTTTTCAGGCAGTTTTCTGCGCCGCTCAAATCGCCGGCGGTTCGCAACAGCGATGCCAAACTGAACAGAACACCGGCGGCGCGATTGTGCGCCGGGAACCGGAGGAGATAGTGTTTATAAATCCAGAATGCGAGTTCGTTTTGATTGCCGTCGAGCGCCGTTTTACCGGCGGCGAGCAGTGCGTCCGGCGCAGCAGACGTTTCTGCAAACCGTTCGGCGGTGTAGGCGGCAACTGCTTTTGCGCCGGCGGAATCGGCGGTATGAATCTGACAAATCAGAAGTTCGCGCAGCGCGGCAACAGCGCCGGCGCATTCGGGATATTGATTGAGCGCCGTACAATATTCCGTCAGCGCGGCAGCATAATTTTTTTCGCAGAACAGCCGGCGCGCAATGCGAAACGCGTTCTCTTCAATTTTACCGGCGCTGACGCCGTGATCGATCTCAACCCTCTTTCCGGCGCGTTCAAAGTGTGCGATCAGCCGTTGCGATTTTTCCTGCGCCGGCGGCCCCCATTCACTGCCGCCGTACCGGGCGTAGACATTATAAAACTGCGTGAGCGCCGCGACGTGTTCTCCGGCGTGTTCATAACCAAGTCCCAGCAGATAACGCGCGCCGGCGAGCGGACTGATCTGTTCGACCGGCTGATTCTGGCGGGCGAGATTTTGTTCGAGCTGATACAGCAGTTCGAGCTGTGTTTCGAGGATTGCGGTGGATTCATGCCATTCGCCGCGCCGCTGCATAATACGGTTCCAGGTAACCACAGACTGCCCGAACCAGAGGTCGAGACTGCCGAGCTGAACCTCTTCGCACAGTTTTTTGGCGCGCTCTAAATTTTCCGGCGTTTCGTCTTCGATTAAAAGGGCAGCGAGATTGGCCTTGACGGGACGCAGCGCGCGATCGTCGGTTGAGCGGTCGAGCGCGGTTTCATAGATGTCGCGCCGGTGATAATGAAGGGCGGCCTGCAAAAACTTTTCGTCCAGCGCCGGTTTTGCCGCAAAATAGTTTTTGTACGCGCCCTCTGCGATTGCGCTCTGGTTGGCGCGCAATGCGGTATCGGCCAGAAAAAGCCAGAGCGGTGCCGGATTTTCGAGCGCCGGGATTTGATTCTGTGCGGCGTCAAATTTTTTCCCGGCAATTAGTATTCTGATTTGCAATTCCGGCGCAAAGTGTTCTGCCGCCGAAGAATTTTTGCGCGTACGGTCGAATACTTTTTGGGCCAGCGCCGGAAATCCGGCTTCGGTTAAGCCTGCAATGAATTGCAGCTCTGTTTCAAGCGCCGGCGCGCTGAACCATTGCGCGGCGAAAAAAAGCAGCATGATGCTCCGGCGATTCATGCGCGCAGTTTAGCGGCAACCCGTTTTTATACAAGACTTATAAAGTTATTTAAAATACAAACTTAATGAAGAATTTGACTGCGGATAACACGGATATAAACGGATTATAGCAGTTAATGAATGAAATACCGTTTCAAATTGTAGGGCGCGAACGGTCAAAAAGACCTTCGCGCCGCGGCTGGAAGGGCACTGCCCGTTCCAGCCCTACAAAAACCGGCGCGGCATTTCATTCGTGAACTGCTCTAAAAATTCACTGCATACGTGTACGCGACGAGGGCGTCGCGTCTACGTTTCAGAAACAAAAAAGCCGGCAACCGTTTCCGGTTCCCGACTTTTGACTTTGAGACCTTTAGACTTTCGACTCTCTTATTCTCCTTTACCGAAAACGCGACGGTAGAGTCCGAACACTCCAACAGTGGAAAGCAACAGCAGCGCCGCGGCAGGTTCGGGAACGGGGATAAAAGGAGCCAGCTCCAGCGTGGTCGGGAACTCCTGATTCAGCCGCAAAACCTGATCACTGCCTTCCGTAACCCACTGCCCGGTCAACCCGTTTCCAAAATTAAGAATGGTTCCGGTATCAAGCGAATCAATCTGTGCAGTGGACAGTTCAAAATTACCGCCGGTGCAGTAATAGGCCCACCCGTCTCCTACGGTTATCCCCTGCTGTAGATCAGGATCATCCCCGAAATAGATCCACTGAAAAAATATTCCAACAGTGCTGTCCAGTATCAAATGTTATCGCCAATGGATCGTCACCGGGGCACACCCCCTCCTCATCCGCAGAGACTCCATAAGGATAATCCTCATCCCAACGTTTGATGTATACAGCGTTGTCTGCTGCAGCCCAGGACACATTGCCGGCCAGCACCTCACCCAAAAATACACTGACAATATTCGTTGACCAGTTCAAACTTAACTCCGAGTAACAGATCAGCTCCAGCTGTTCAAGACCGCCGAGCGCAGCGGGAGAATATGTCTGTCCGTTAATTTTAAAAATAAAATTGGAATACGGGGTATCGCTGCCCCATTTCAGTAATACATCCGCCTGCGCTGTTCCGATACTGCACAGCAATGCAATCATCATCCGTTTCTTCATATTTTTCTCCGGTTTTATTTTCTTATGCGCCTTGGCTGAAAAAACGGCGGTAGAGCCCGAACATCCCAGCGGCGGAGAGCAGCAGCAGCGCCGCGGCAGGTTCGGGAATGGCCGCCGGCACAAATGGAGTCATCTCCAGCGTGGTTGGAAACTCCTGATTCAGCCGCAGAACCTGATCGCTGCCTTCTGTAACCCACTGCCCGGTCAACCCGTTTCCAAAATTAAGAATGGTTCCGGTATCAAGCGTATCAATCTGTGCAGTGGACAGTTCAAAATTACCGCCGGTGCAGTAATAAGTCCAATAGGGATCATCCTCGCCGCCTAAGTTCAGCCCCTGCTGCAGATCAGGATCGTCCCCGTGATAGATCAACTGGAGCCAAAATCCAAATTGCTGCCCGATATCGAACGTTATCGCCAAAGGATCAGGACCGTCACACGAGCTTTTTTCATCCGCGGACATTTCCCCTCCGTCAGCGCCTTTCTCATACCACCGTTTCCAATAACCCGCATTAACCGCTTCATCCAGAGATATGTTGCCGGCAAGCATTTCGCCCACAAATACACTGATAGCATTCGTCGACCAGTTCAGCCCGAGGGCCGAGTAGCAGATCATCTGAAGGTTTCCGATACCGATCTTCTCGTGAGAATACGTCTCTCCATTAATTTTAAAAACAAAATTGGAATACAGGTTGTCGCTGCCCCACTTCACCAATACATCCGCCTGCGCTGTTCCGATACAGCACAGCAGTGCAATCATCATCCGTTTTTTCATACTTTTTTCTCCTGCTCTTTTCTACTGCACCGGTATTGACCGCTGCATTCTTCTGCGCATGAACACCCATTCCGTTCAAAACTCAAACCAATCTGCCTATAAGTCAAGTAATACGATACCCTACATATTCTAATTTTTATATAAAGATGCGTTTTTTAAAATTCCAAGAATAGATTTTATCTAAATTGAGAAATTAACTGTGCAAGATACACAGACAGGGGCTTCCCCGAGTTGATTTGCCGCATTTATATCAAATGAACTTAACTGGTATTTTTTACCACGGATGACACGGATATAAACGGATGAAAGAGATATTCTTGCCGGGATTTACAGGATCAACGGGATTTGAATTTTATCCAGTAAATCCTGTTAATCATGTCAAAAAATTCTCCGTTCTCCTGGCTGCCTCTTTGTGAAGATCCGTTTCCATCCGTTTAAATCCGCGGTTAAATCAATACGAATCAGGATAATTTCATATTATTTATTACGCGCCTGCCGGACGCGCCTGCAAATATTGAATCATGCATTGCAGCTGTGCGGGTGTTGACCGCGGTTCCGGTACGGAAAGTTAAACCAAGACTGCTCTAGAAAAGGCCAAGCTGTTCGGGCTGCCCGGTGTATTGCGGAAATTTCATGAGCGGCTGACCGGCGAGTTCAAGCAGTGCGTGAACGCCGGCGGACTGACCGGCTTTTTCGAGCGCTTCAAGGATGCGGGCGAAGAGGCGTCCGCAGTAGATGCTGTCTTCTGCGGCGCGATGAAAAGTGCCGCCGGTGAAGCCGAAATATCCGGCGAGGGTGCCGAGTTTATAGTTGAGCATGCCGGGGAAGACGATGCGGGCGAGCGCACAACTGTCGAGGATAACGCCGGCCGGCGCCGGTGTTCTATGGTCTTCAACAGCTTTGTGCAGGAATTTAAAATCGAACGGCGCATTGTGCGCCACGAGCGGCAGGCTGCCGCAGAATCCGGCGAGCTGCGTTAATGCGGCCGCAATATCCGGCGCGCCGGCAACCATGTCGTCGGTAATGCCGTTGACGGCGGAGGCTTCCGGCGGAATCGGGCGGCCGGGATTGATGAACGTACAGAATGTTTCGACGGGATCAGTTCCGCTGAACCGGACGGCGCCGATTTCGAGGACGGCGTCGGTACGCGGCTGAATTCCGGTGGTTTCCAGATCGAATGCTATAAATTCCATGGGGTCTCTTATACAGAATAAACCATCTGAAAGTCAAAAGCCGAATATCGGGGGAACTCGCGCCGCGCCGAACCTTTGCCCTTTTGAATTGCATAATTTTTTTCTCTCTCACACACTGCTTAAAACTGAAGGAGCTGTTATGAAGAAATTTGGATTTACTGGAATTGTACTGCTGGCAGCACTCGCAATGGCCGGCTGCGACGAGAAAACCGCGACGGAAGCGGCGGTCTGGCAGACGGATTATGACGCGGCGGTGAAACAGGCGACGGAAGAGAATAAATATATTCTGGTCAACATCAGCGGCCTGCAGTGGTGCCGCTGGTGCCGGCTGCTGGAAGAAGAGGTGTTTTCAACGCCGGATTTTATAACGTACGCCAAAGACAATCTCATTTGTGTTCTGCTGGATTTCGGGCGCGACGGACAGCCCACTGCCGCTGAATTTGCGGCGCGGCACAACGCACTGCTGGAGCGTTATCAGATCCAGGGTTTTCCGACGGTGCTGATCCAAAAACCGGACGGCAAGACAATTGTCCGCACCGGATACCAGCGCGGCGGCCCTGAAAATTATGTGAAGTTTATACAGGGCGTGATCGAAAAAGATAACGGCACAAACTGACCCGGACAGGCATTTTTAATTTGATCGTGACGGGGCTGCCGAACCCGTCCTGCCGGTTTTGCTCTGAATAAAAAACCGCGCTTTCCAGCGCGGCTTTTTGTTTGCGGTGTGAATTTTATTCTTCGCCGCCGCGGACTTTGCCTTCCGCCCGGCGCTTCTTCACAACTTCTTCGGCAATGGAGAACGGTACAGCTTCATAATGCTCAAAAGTCATTGTAAAGGTGGCGCGTCCCTGTGTGAGCGAACGCAATGTATTGGAGTAACCGAACATTTCGCTCAGCGGCACATGGCCTCTAACCAGTTTCATGCCGCCGCGCTCATCCATGGATTCAATGCGTCCACGGCGCTGACAGATGGTTCCGTTGACCGGTCCCATATATTCTTCCGGCATCGTGACTTCGATGGACATGACGGGTTCGAGCAGGTGCGGATGACCTTTCATAAAGAGCTGTTTAAAGCCTTGGCGCCCGGCGATTTGAAATGCGAAATCGCTGGAGTCGACATCATGATACGAACCGTCAATCAGATTGACACGCATATCAACGACCGGATAACCGGCATACGGGCCGCTTCCGAGCGCCTGAATAATTCCTTTTTCCACAGACGGAATGTATTCCTGCGGAATGCGTCCGCCGACAATTTTGTTATTGAATTCAAATCCGCTGCCCGCAGTGAGCGGCTCAAGCTCCAGCACAACGTGGCCGTATTGGCCGCGTCCGCCGGATTGTTTGGCGTGTTTGTAGGAACCGTTGGACGGCGAGGTTGCCGTTTCACGATACGCCACTTCAGGACGTCCGACTTCCGCCTGAACGCCGAATTCACGTTTCAGGCGGTCGACAATAATTTCGAGGTGCAGTTCGCCCATGCCGGAAATAATGGTTTCACTGGTTTCCTGATCGAACGACACAGTGAAGGTCGGATCTTCTTCGGCGAGGCGGTGGAGCGCTTCGCTGAGTTTTTCACTGTCACTCTGCGACACCGGTTTAATTGAAATGCTGATGACCGGCATAGGGAACTCCATCGCTTCGAGAAAAATTTCCTCTTCCTGTGAGCACAGCGTATTGCCGGTTTTAGTCTCCGTCAGACCGATCACTGCAACGATATCGCCGGCAACGGCTTGATCCAGTGTTTCCTGCCGGTTGGCATGCATGCGCAGGATACGGCCGACACGCTGCTTTTTCTGCTCAGAACTGTTCCAGACGGTGGAGCCGCTTTCGAGTGTGCCGGAATACATGCGGATATAGGTCAGTTTGCCCATGTGTTTATCGGACATAATTTTGAATGCCAATGCGGCCAGCACTTCATTATCATCCACTTTGCGTTGATTTTCCGGACGGCGCGTGCAAACAATCCCCCGGATTTCGTTCGGCGCCGGCAGAATATTAATGACGCCGTCGAGCAGGCGCTGAATGCCTTTGTTCTTAAATGCAGAGCCGCAGTAGACCGGCACCACCTGACGGGCGCAGGTGGCTTTGCGCAGGATTTTTAAAATTTCATCTCTTGAGAGATCACCTTCCTCAAAGAATTTTTCGAGCACCTCCTCGTCCTGTTCAGCACATTTTTCAACCAGATTCGCGCGCCATTTTTTGGCTGTCTCCATCAGTTCTTCCGGAATCGGCTCTTCGCGGAAGCTGGTACCCTGTCCGACCTCATCATAATATACCGCAACCATTTCAATCAGATCGACAATTCCCGTAAAGTTTTCCGATGAACCGATGGGAATAACCACCGGAACGGCATTCGCACCGAGCTGTTTGTGGATGTTTTCTACAACATAGAAAAAGTCCGCGCCGATACGATCCATCTTATTAATGAATGCAATTTTCGGCACCTCATAGCGTTCAGACTGGTACCACACCGTTTCGGACTGCGGCTGCACACCGCCGACTGCGCAGAACAGCGCAATCGCTCCGTCGAGAATACGCAGCGAACGCTCCACCTCCATCGTAAAGTCCACGTGTCCGGGGGTGTCAATCAGGGAAATCTGGTGATCGCGCCACATGCAGGTAGTCGCTGCCGAAGTGATTGTAATGCCGCGTTCCTGCTCCTGGGCCATCCAGTCCATCGTTGCGGCGCCGTCATGCGTTTCGCCGAGCTTATGGGACCGGCCGGTAAAAAAAAGTATACGTTCGCTCACGGTGGTTTTGCCCGCGTCGATGTGCGCCATAATTCCAATATTACGCACTTTAGATAAAGGTACTGATCTGGCCATACGTCTGTCTCACTGTTTTTTTGTTACATTTCTACAAAATTAAATAAAAAGAGCGTAAAAGTAAGCCACTTCATCCCCGCCGGTTCAAGCGGAAACGAAAAATTTTTTCTGCACGCTTCAAATGTTCTGCCGAACCCGTACCCTGCAGATCAAATGCCGCACTGTCTTATGATATAAAAAACTTTAACAGCAGTAATTTTTGAATTTCGAAATGTCTTGTCCGCCGGCCGATTTTTTGTAGCCTTATTCGAATGGATAACGATGTTTTTATTTCGCCGGAAGTTGATCTGAAACGGATTTCCCCGACGGCCGTCTTTTATCCCGGCTGCCGGATTTACGGCGAGAAAACATCCATCGGACCCGACTGTATTCTTGGCGCAGAAGCACCGCTCACATTGAATAACTGTCAGCTTGGCCGCACGGTTAAACTGAAAGGCGGCTGGTGTTCCGGATCCGTGTTTTTCAATGGCACAAGCCTCGGCAGCGGTGCGCATGTGCGCGAAGGCACTATTATGGAAGAAAATTCCGCCGGCGCGCATACTGTTGGACTTAAACAGACGGTTCTTTTCCCCTTTGTGCAGCTCGGCAGTCTGGTTAATTTTTGTGATGTGCTGATGGCGGGCGGCACGGGCAGTAAAAACCACAGCGAAGTCGGTTCATCCTATATTCATTTTAATTTCACGCCGCATCAGGATAAAGCCACCGCATCGCTGGTCGGCGATGTGCCGCGCGGCGTGCTGCTGGACCAGCAGCCTGTTTTTCTCGGCGGACAGGGTGGACTCGCCGGTCCGGCACGGATTGCGTACGGCACCGTAATTCCGGCGGGAACGGTATGCCGGAAAGATGTGCTCGAAGAAAATACGCTGTACGTACCCGAGCCGCTTGCGCCGCAACGTGCACCCTATAATCACGGCGTCTACAAGGATATCCGGCGCCTCATTTACAACAATTTGACTTATATCGGAAATATGTATGCCCTGATGGCGTGGTATCAGGGAGTCCGTATGCTGTTTGTACGCGACGATTTTGACCGTGCCGTCATTACCGGCGCGCTGAAAAATCTGGATTTAATTCTTGGCGAACGGCTCAACCGGCTGGAACAGCTCGCCGGGAAAATGAACTATTCCATTGAAAAACTGAAAGATTCCGGTGCCGAATTCGCCGCACTGGTTGAACAGCAGCAGGCGTTCTCCGGTGCATGGAGCAGGCTGCGCATAAAAATCGAAACCCTTGAAACACCGGCCGCCGGGCCGGTGCTGCTGCGTGAAATCGAAGCCGCCGGTAAAGACACCTACATCGCCGCAATAACAAATCTGACTGCTGATGCTCGCGCTGATGCAGCCGGCTGGCTGCAGCCCATTGTTGATCAGGTCACCGGTCTCTGGAGCTTTTCTAACAACGAATAACCACCAATGAACAACAAAACTATGGGAAAACTTTTTGGAACCGACGGCGTTCGCGGTATGGCGAACATGGGAAACATGACAGCGGAGCAGGCGCTCGAAATCGGCCGCGCCGTTGCGTATGTGTGCAAAAAATATCATAACGACTGCCGCATCCGCCCGCGCATTGTCATCGGCAAAGACACACGCCTCAGCGGTTACATGCTCGAAAATGCGCTCACTGCCGGTGTCTGTTCGATGGGCGTCGACGTTTTACTGCTCGGTCCGCTGCCGACGCCCGGTGTTGCATTCATTACGCAGGATATGCGCGCCGATGCCGGCATTGTCATTTCCGCATCACACAACCCCTATCACGATAACGGCATTAAAATTTTTTCGCGCACCGGCTATAAGCTTCCTGATGCCGAAGAAGAGGAGATCGAAAAACTCATTTCAGGCCGAACGCTGCGCGACATCCGCTCCACCGAAGATCAGATTGGCAAAGCCAAACGCATCGACGATGCTGCCGGCCGTTACATCGTATTCTGCAAAAATACATTCCCGGAAAACCTGACGCTTGACGGAATGAAAATTGTTCTCGATTGCGCCAACGGCGCATCATACAAAGTTGCGCCGACTATATTTTCTGAGCTCGGCGCGGAGGTTGCGGCGATTCATGTGGAACCGGATGGAATGAATATTAATGCCGGCTGCGGCTCACAGCATACGCAGGACTTGCGCGCCAAAGTTCTCGCAACCGGCGCCGATGTCGGACTGGCCTTTGACGGCGACGCCGACCGGTTAATTGCTGTTGACGAGACCGGCGCCGAGCTTTCCGGTGATCAGATTATTGCAATCTGCGCGGCACAGATGAAAAAGAGTGGACAGCTTGCAAACAACCTCGTCGTCGGAACCGTTATGGCGAATGTCGGATTCCTTACAGCGATGAAGGAGCAGCACATTGATGTCGCCGTCACGCAGGTCGGCGACCGCTATGTGCTCGAGAAAATGCTCGCCAGCGGCGCCGTCATCGGCGGCGAATCGTCCGGGCACATTATTTTTCATAAGCATCATTCCACCGGCGACGGAATGATCGCCGCGCTGCAGCTGCTCGCCATCATGCGTGCAACCGGTAAACCGCTTTCCGGGCTCGCAAAAATAATGAGCGTATTCCCGCAGCGGCTGATCAACATCGACGTCAAAGAAAAACCGCCCGTCGAAGAAATCACCGGGCTGCCCGCCGCCGTCAAAAAAGCTGAAGAAGAACTCGGCGGCAAAGGCCGCGTGCTCATCCGCTATTCCGGCACACAGAACATGTGCCGCGTCATGGTGGAAGGTCCAACCGATGAAATCACCGGTCGTCTCGCCGAAACTCTCGCCGGTGTGGTTCGCTCCGCGATTGGTGAGTGATGTTCAGCGCCGGGAATCATGAATTTTTAAACTCATGATTTGAAAACATAATCTCGTCGGAATTATTTTCCGGGCGTCATGCATCCGGTCGCGATTCCTTCGTATTCATCGAAAAACATTTCAGCATACTTTGTGCTGTAAACCGTTAGTTCATTCTCATGGAAAGAAAAACTTATTTTTAACGTGCCCAGATAATCATCCGTTGTATAACAGCACAACACCAGCGTGTTATCATCCGCCCAGGCCGCAGAAGCATGACAATCATATCCTTTGCCTGCGGATTTCATCATCGTTCGGCCGAAATAGTGTGTCTCAGGAAATTCCTGGCGTATCTGTTTACCGAATCCGAAACGCAGGCTGTGCGTGCCGGTGGCATTCTCGTAGAACCATTCGCCTGACTCTGCCTCGAATGCAAAGTGCATTTTTTTGATACCCATCGAGTTTTGCGCCATTACATATTCGCGTCCGGCGACCTGTACCGCCGCAGATGACGTCGTGTTTCCGGCGACAGGTGTCAATGAAAGTCCGGCAGTATATGCTGTCAGAGCGCGTGTCGCCTCGGGATTTTCCGGCAGCGGTTCATCTGACAGCGCCGGCAGCAGCATATCCCATACTGCGTTCATGATCAGTGTATCTCCCGGCAAAATGGATTGCGTATCTGCCAGTGTGACTACGATGAGATCAGCTTCCGGCACACACAGCACCAGCTGGCTTCCCATGCCGCGGCAGGCAAATCCGTGCGGCGTGCGCCAGAATTGATAGCCATATCCCAGACTGTGTTCAGGCCAAACACCGCCAACGCGGTTATCCACTCGTACGCTCACGGCCCGGCGCATAAAATCGCCAGGAATCAGCTGTTTGCCGTTAAACATACCGGACTGCATGCATACCTGCCCGAATCGAAGCAGATCGCGGGCGGAACACAGTATGCCGGATCCCATCCAGTCATGTCCGCATGGCGTTTGAATGCATTGGATGTCTTCACGCATGCCTGCCGGAATAAACAGCCGTTCGCGCAGGAATTCAGTTGTCTCCATGCCGGTCAGACGCTGAACCAGCATCCCCAGCATGACTGAGGCGAGCGTGTCATAACGAAAAAATGTGCCCGGCGGATGGTCTGCTTCCATCGTAAAAAATGCCTTTGTCCAGTCGGCATAATGCATGTAGCTGCCCCGGGCAAAAGGCGTGCGCATCTCCAGCAGATTTTCAACTGTTGTGCGGGCAATGCAGGGATGAACATCGCAGTTTTTATATTCAGGGAAATAATCAATTACGCAGTCAGACAGCGCCAGTTTTCTATCGCCCGCCAGTATGCCGATGGCCACGCTGGCAAAACTCTTTGATATCGAGTACGCGCGATGAAGAGAGTCTTTATTAAAGGGCTCCCAGTACGCCTCAGCCGCCGGTTTCCCGTAACGCATGATCGCCAGCGCATGCATCGGCAGTCCCTGACGCTCCAACTGTTCTAATAGCTGCAGGATTTTTTCTGAAGGGATACCGACATCCTCAGGTGTTGTTTCTGTCGATTTAGAGTCCATTACGGTTACCATTTATTAATACGTCAAATCCGATCCGGGGTTTCAATGCCGAGCAGGGCGAGTCCGTTTTTAAGAACGGCGGCAGTGAGAGAGCAGAGGCGGATGCGGCTCTCGCGGATACCCTCTTCAGCTTTAAGGAACGGCACGTTTTGATAAAACGAACTGTAGAGCTGTGAAAGTTCATAGAGATAATCGGCGAGTACGCTCGGCCGGTTAAGTTTGGCGGCGGTGACAACGGCGGCGGCAAAACGGCAGAGTTTTAAAGCGAGCCGGCGTTCGGACGCTGCGGTGATGAGAATCGGAAAATCATCAGGATTTCTCCCGGGGAACCGGGCGGCATATTTATCGCGCACGCTGGCAATGCGCGCATACGCATATTGCAGATACGGCGCCGAATTGCCGTCCATCGCAAGCGCTTTTTCCCAGGTGAAGGTGACAAGGCTCTGCGGGTTCTGACTGAGATCGGTATATTTGACGGCGCCGGTTCCCACCGCACGCGCCACGTCGCGCTGCTGCGCTTCGTCCATCTCCGGGCTGGAGCGTTTAACCACATCCAGCGCGCGCGCTTCAGCTTCGTTGAGCAGGTCTTCGAGTTTAATGACGTTGCCTTCGCGCGTTGAAAAGGTGGCTTCCGGCAGACGCATGAGTCCGAACCAGACGTGCGTAAGTCTGGTTTCAACGCCGAGTTTTTTACAGAGCGCAAAGAACTGTTTAAAGTGCAGCTGCTGGCGTTCATCCGTGACGTAAATGATCTCTGCCGGCTGAAATTCGGCAGTGCGCGAAAGTACAGTGGCAATGTCGGTGGTGGTGTAATTATAACCGCCGTCGCTCTTGCGCACGATAGCAACATTCAGACCCTCATCCTCAAGATCGCAAATCAGTGCGCCGTCGCTTTCTTTGATCAGATTTTTTGCATTGAGCTTTTCAATGACGCCGGCGAGCTGATCGTTATAAAAACTTTCCCCGCGATAAAGATCAAATTTGATGTCGAGCCGTTTATAGATTTTATCAAATTCGCCAAGCGTAAGTTCGACAAATTTTTCCCACAGTGCGCGATTTTCAGGATCGCCCTGCTGCAATTTGACGAGTTCCGCTTTCGCACGCTCGCGCCACGTTTCGTCCTCTTTTGAACGGTTGTAGCTCTGCACATAGATGCGTTCGAGTTCTTCCACCGGCGCAGTTTTCAGTGCGTCCTGATTGGCGAATTCACGGTAGCCAAGAATGATAAGTCCGAATTGCGTTCCCCAGTCGCCGAGGTGGTTATCAGCAATCACGTTGTAACCGATCGCGCGGTACAGGCGGTCGAGCGCGTTACCGATAACAGTGGAACGGATGTGCCCGATGTGCATCGGTTTTGCGACGTTCGGGCTGGAATAGTCGATGATAACCGTTCTGCCTTCACCAAGATCCGGCAGTCCCGGCGCATCGCCGGTTTGCAGGCGCTGAAGTTCTGCGGCGATAGAATCCGTTTTCAGATAAATATTAATAAAGCCCGGACCGGCGATTTCAATTTTTTCAACCTCTTCCGGCAGAACGGCAGTGTCGACAAACTTTTGAGCAATCGCGCGCGGACTGGCTTTCAGTTCTTTCGCCAGCTTCATCGCGGCTTCGCATTGACAGTCGCCAAACTGTTCATTACGGCCCGGGATGACGCCGATGGCATCGGCAAGCGGTACAGCATCCGGAAAACATGCGATGAATGTTTCAGCGCACCACGCAGAAAGTCGCGTTTCGATTGAATAATTTTTACTGTTCATAGCCCAGACTTTCATGAGGTTTGGAGCCGGAAATGAAAGCACAGTTTGGAATCCTGTTAAAGTGCCTTTTGCACCGGAATAAAACTTGCGTTCAAGTCGAAGTGTATTAAAGTTGAACTGATTGCAACAACGAAGGAGGCAATCCCATGGCAGTTCAAAAGAAAATAACAAAAAAATCCGCGTCTAAAACAGTAGCGAAATCAAAAGCCGACGCTAAAAAAGTGCCGGCGAAAAAAACAGTTACTAAAAAAAATATTGCAAAAAAAGCCCCGGCGAAAAAGACTGCCGCTAAAAGAACAGTATCGCAGGATCAGTTCTATACAATGATCTGCGAGGCGGCCTATTTTGCAGCCCAGAATGACGGCAATAAAAAAGGAGCCGTTGAGTATTGGCTTGAGGCTGAATGCATTATTGGCAAGCGCTTTGATGTGCAATAACAGAACCGGAAAAATACGTCACGCGCAGGATTGAACTCCTGCGCGTTTTTTTGTTAGAAAGAATCGCATCCAAACAGTCCGGGCGTTTAGCTCAGTTGGTTAGAGCGCCTGCTTCACACGCAGGAGGTCACAGATTCGAGTTCTGTAACGCCCACCATCCAGGACTCGCCGGAGTGCAACGATTAAAACCACTTTGATCTCCGGTACACGTCGGTAGCTCTGGCTGTCTTGGGAAAGATATGAATCATACACGACTGCTCCCCTGCTCTTTTTCGGCTGCATCCTAAACCAAGCGCGCCTGTTTGCCGCACCCGAAACAAAGAGATTGCCCCTGTTGTACGGGATCCGGCTGTTGTTTGCACAACAACCGGTAAACGACCTATTTTTTGCGGCGATAGAAGCGCAGCATCACGGCGCCGGCGGTCAGGAGAACAAAAGTATGAGGCTCCGGTATAACGGAGAGGTAGGGTCGCAGGAGGACGCCGCCTTCAGTTACGGTAGTCGATGCGCCATAGATGGAGAGGATCCGGTTTTCTCCTTCAACTTGTGAGAATTCAGGGATACTTAAAACAGTATAGGCGTAACCTTTAGCGAGGTCGGATTGGATTTGAGCGGTGAGATCCACAGCGTTCCAGCCCAAGGTGAAGGAGTGTGTGCCGATCACGTCCACATCACCCGACAACTGTTGTCCAGCATCACCGGCGGCCGGCATCACCTGAGTTTCGAGGTGACGCAGGTAGGATTCGGCGGGTGTGTTATACGCAGCCACATGGAAGTTAAATATGGCTGAGTCCACCGCCTGGCCCGCGAGAGAGGAGAGATCGATCTGGAAGTAGATGGATTTGCTTTCCCATATCCGGTCAGAGCCTCCATAATACTCATAATAACGCTGCGCGTGGATGAGCCCGGTGCCCGCATCGCCATAGGAAAACCCGTCGTCAGTATAACTCCCGCCCAACCAGACTTGCCGCATATACCAGTAGTTACCGGCTTCAGTCTCTGTAAGGGAAATTATCTGAGCTGCCGGCGCACCGAGTGCAGCGATGGATAAAACTGCCAAAACAAAGCGAAGCGTGGATCTCATCTCTCTTTTCCTTCCTTGTCGTTACAAAGTATATTGTGCATTGTGTTCGTGGTCTGCACAATTTGCATACCAGCGGAGATAACTAGCTGAAAATAAGTGAGAGGTCAAGAGAAAGCCGGGGTGAAGCGCCGGACGCCTTGCGGTCGAAAAGAACATATACCTGAGAATACGGAGTCGTGTAGCGGAATAGTATGGTCATGTTTTCGCAACCGCGCTGATTGTCACCGCTCAGGCTTTACTCCACCGCGCTTGCGTGGCACAGGGTACGGTGATGATTGGCTGCGGGCGGCAGTCTGTTTTCAGGGCGCATACTCAACTATATTCCTATCTAAGCTGCATTGTAAAAAATTATTGACACTGCCGCTAATTTCGGTTAAATATTTTTTAGCTAAACATCGTCCGGACGTAGCAGTAAAATGCTGCGGGATTTTTCGCCGGATGAATGAGCCGTCCTGATTGTCATGAATGTGAAGCTCAGGCTGATTCCAGCAGGAGGTGGAATAATTACCCCGGGCTTATGGGGTCTATGAAAGCTGTATAAAAAAGAAGGGGATATATGAAAAAGGTGTTGCGGTGGTTTCTTCCGTGTTTAATGTTCAGTTTTACGGCGACAGGCCAGTTGCGTCCCAGACTTCTGCTGCTTCCGGGCGAGGCCAGTTCGACTCAGCGGGAACTGCTTTGGTCGACGGATCCGGGCATCCGCTATGAACTGCAATTTTCCACCAATCTGGCTGATTGGTCGGTAGTGGACGGTTTCCCTGCCGTCGCCGGTTCGCTGGCACAGCAGCATATGCTTGAACTGCAGAATTCGAGAAAAGGGTTCTTTCGCGTTCTGGTTTTGGATGAACAGCCGCCGGAAATTGTATCCCGGATTCCCGCCGACGGCTCGTTTGGCGTACGACGGTTTTCCTCTATTAAGGTGACCCTGCAGGACGCAACTGCCATTGACGCCGGCTCCATCAATTTGACACTGGGGACACATGGAACATTTTCTGTTAATTCCTCTCAAATGTACTGGAGCACCAACTCTCTCGTAGTCGATCTGGGCGGCAATACAGCGCTGGGCGGATATGGCGAAACGGTAGATGTGGCACTGGCGGTCAGCGATACGCTGGGTAATTCCACCAACTACATGTGGCAGTTTGAACTGGAACAGGAGAGCGAGGAGGCGGAGAATATCTTTGTTTTCGGCTCCCCCGATGCACAACGATCAGGTCAGCGGCTTTCCGGGATGGCCTCGGTACTTGCCGCACGGTTCGGCGGCCCGGTTCGTATGTCGAATTCCGGTCAGGAATGGGAAATCTCGACGGTTACCACTAACACCATCGTATTAGCCTATACAGGTGACAGCGCGCCGGCTTTTGCTGCCGGACAGTTGCTGGCCAACCTTGCGCCCAAACATGTCAGTGAGATTTTCTATCGCCGGATCACCGCTTTAAGCAATGACCCGGGTGAAAAAAACCTGACCCTTCACACCGCCGATGTCGGTTTACCGGATTTGATTGTTTCCGGCTCTTTTTCTATTTCTGATGATGCCGTGCTGCTTGATATGGACACAGAGGGGAATCTGGTGAGGGCTTTGGCGCTGGATGCTACGTTGCAGCTCCCGACAGCCGGCGCTGATTTTAGCAATACAACGCTATATTCTGATGGTCCGATAAAGCTTACTCTATCAGAAGGAAAATTTTTGTTCACCCCGAAGCTGAAAATTGCACTGCATACTGAAGGCAAGACCGTACAGCGTTTTGAGGCTCAGCTGTCGGGAGATATCGAGTGTTCTTGTGTGCCGTCCCAAAAACAACCAGTACCTATAAAAACAGCTTTGAGCGTGAATTGTGGCAGCATAGTCAGTGGGTTTGGACAGCGGTGGGTGTTGTGCCGGTTGGCGTCGAAATCAAATCCACTATTACTGCAAAAGCAGACCTGAACTTAAAAGCGGCGGCTGAGTGGAGAGTAGGGTTTCGGCAAAAAGCCGATTTGGGCATCGCCGGACGTTATGGGCGAACTGCCGAACCGGCCGCTGTCTGGGAAAGGTGGTTTAAATTGGAACCGTTCGATGCAGTACCGCCAACTTTTACGGTTGACGGGGAGTTCTCATCCACCGTTTCGCTGGTACCGCAGATTCAGGCAATGGTATACGGAGCTGCAGGAATTTATTTCAATACCGACCCTCGCCTCACACTCTCCGGCTCAGCAACAGCAGTGAATTATGAATTAACCGAAGCGGAGTGGCTGCTGGGAGCTTACGCCGATATCAATGCCGGACTTACAGTGATTGGTCTTGAAGATGACACGCTGCCGAGTCTCTCTCCCTTCCGGCTCTTTACACAGGAGTGGGGTGGAAAGTATTCGCTTTCAGACATACCCCTTTCAATTATCCGGGACCCTGTGTCGCAAAATGCCAAACTTGGAGACATGGTTGTTTTTTCAGTTGATACCGTAGGCGGAGTGAATCCCTCCTACCAGTGGTGCTTTAACGGGATACCGATTCCCGGACAAACGGCAAAACAGCTAATCCTGAATAAAGTGTGCGACCAGCATGATGGTGAGTATCATGTCCGCATCACCTCAGCCGGACACTCCACCAATTCGGCATCAGCGGCACTTGGAATTATTGCCGATGGCAGCACCGGTCCGGCACCGGCCGGTATGGTGCGTATTCCTGCCGGAACTTTCAAAATGGGAGATTTCTTCAATGAGGGCGAGCTTAACGAACTGCCGGTGCATGATGTGACCATCAGCCGCGCTTATTTTTGTGATAAGTATGAAGTGACAAAAGGGTTGTGGGATTCGATACGCGCCTGGGGAGCAACCTGGGGCGATTATACAGATCTTCCGGACGGCAGCGGGAATGGAAACAACCATCCGGTTACTCTCATCAGTTGGTATGATGCGGTGAAGTGGTGCAATGCCCGCAGCGAGAAAGAGGGGCTGAACCCCTGTTATACTGCTTATGGGACGTCCACGGTCTTCCGTACCGGTTCAGCGACTGTGACTTGTAATTTCGACAGGAATGGATATCGCCTGCCCACCGAGGCGGAGTGGGAGCGGGCGGCCAGAGGGGGATTGAATGGCCGGCGCTTTCCCAACGGGAATACCATCAGTCACAGTCAGGCGTGTTATTATGTCGTGACAAACCACTGGAATGGTGCCAATTCATACCCGTACGATGTGAGCCCTTCGGGGGGAAATCACCCTTCCGCTGTCGGTTCAGAACCGCCAACCCTGCCGGTTGGACTTCTTGCGCCGAACCGCTACGGACTTTACGACATGGCCGGCAATGTTCGCGAAATGTGCACGGATAAGTGCAGTAGGAACAGCAGGTATCCGTACACGGTGGTCCCTGTGGTTGATCCGCGTAGCAGCGGCACAGAACCTGCAGTCCGCGGAGGCTACTACTTTGCGTATGACTGTCGTGTTTCCTGCCGCGAATGGACGCCCTATGCGAGATATGGTTATTCAAATATTGGCTTCCGGTGTATTCGTCGCGCAGAGTGACCCGGACCCACCGGTATTCCGAAGAGAAAAAAGAGGAGAGATCTCCGGATTTTTTCAGCAACTAAGTTTGGCGAACTGGCTGAAAAACAGATTTAGTTGCGCCATGAATCTGAATTTTTTACAAAAGTTTTTAATTTTCGCACTGGTCTCCGGGTGCCGGTTCACAGCGCATGCGATTCTTGCCGGCGGAGAGTTCAATCTGCCCGCCGACAGCCCTTCCAGCCGGCTGGACGCTAACGGGCTGTACAGCTTCACCGGCGCATTGGAGATTTTTGCGGACGGGTACAGTTATCACGGTTCCGGTACAGCTTTGTCTCCGAACTGGGTGCTGACCGCCGCGCACAATGCGGATTTTAACGATGATGGACAGGTGGATGACGGACTGGCGGTGAATTTTTATCTGCCGGGTTTCGGCAGTTATGCGGTCAGCAGTTTTTTTATTCATCCGGATTTCACCGGTTTTTCCAATCCCTCCATCCAGCACGATCTTTGTCTGCTTTATTTCGCCGATCCGCTGCCGGAACTGCTTTTTCCAATCCTCGGCAACTCACTGACACTGAATACGACCGCGACACTGGTTGGGTACGGACGTTCGGGCTACGGCAGCTACGGTTACACTACCGGCGCCTTGCTGACCGACCGGCGTTTCGGATTCAATGTGATTGATTCTTTTGAAATATCCGGCTCCGGCATCCTGTTCCGTTATGATTTTGATGATCCGGATACAGGTGATGGACTGGGTAATGATCTGGAAACCATCATCGGTCCCGGAGATTCAGGCGGCTCACTGCTGGCCGGAAATGCGCTGGTCGGGGTGAATACCTTCACGGAAGGCTACGGCGGCCGGTTTGGTGACATCGGCGGCGGTGTGGCACTTAACAACGAATGGGGTTGGATTGCATCAACCACCGGCCTCGCTGTTCCTGAACCGGCGAGTGTATTTCTGCTGATTTCCGGTATTGCCGGACTGTTTTTATGGCGGCGCGCAAAAGGCATAACCCGGGTAGGTTAACAAGGAACATTCCGGCGCCCACCGAACGAGATCCCGTATGAAGAGGAAGGACTCCGGCGGGCGCGCGGCCGGATCGCAATGCCGTTACAAAAAGAGCCGGCAACAGCAGCATCGAACAGCCTTTCAGAGGCGTATTGCCGGCGCGTGATGTTTTGTTTATTTCGTTGAAAAAATAGGTCGACGATGGATCACCGGCGATCCCGTTTTCCGTTGAACCGCAAAAAATGATGCTGGAATATCTGTTATGTAGCTGTGATACCGGCAGATGAAACTGCCGGTATGTTTTAACGGTAATCGCTGAATCCCGGAACACCGATACTGCCTTCCCAGCCGGCAGGTGTATTCCACGGCATATCGGAGTGTTCGCGCGGCATGCCGTCATCATACGTCGTTGTTGCGCAACCGGCGCACAGCAATGAAACCAGAATGGTTAGCCAGACAATAATTTTCATACCGCTGTTATCCTCTTTTTCACGGGGAAAGAAAATCAAAATTGCTGAACAGGATAATGAGAACAGCTTGCATGAGTTCATTCCCGCCGAAAAATTTTCTTTGGCGTCCTGACGGTAAAACCTCTTTTTTCTTCGCGTCTCTGCGTGCAGGGTTTTTCACACCCATCCATTTTCATTAAAATTTCGGCGGATAGGTCGGCCGCGCCTGCAAACAAATTGTAGCCGCGGGCGTTGACCGCGGTTCCGGTGCGGCAAATTAAACAGAAAATGCTCTAACAAATGGTGGAACGGGCGCTCCGCGCACGTTCAAAATGCGCCGCCGGCCGCATTGTATTTTTCCGGTGCGTTCCGGGGCAAAGCGTCTGCGCCGGTGTTTTTCTTTTCTGCTGCAAACGATTTATTTGTATGAGACGCGATGAGGACAGCGCACCTAATTTTCTATCATTCCATTATTTCAATCTTCCCGGTTTCCAATTATATTCGTCAGATATGAAGAGGGGCTGGTGGATTTCTTTGACGATTATGGCGGTGGTGCTGAGTCTGCTGCTGAGCGCGGCAAATCTTTTTCTTGGCAATCTGAATCAGGACGAGGGCTGGTATCTGTATGCCGCACGATTGGTGAGTGAAGGCCGGGTGCTGTACCGCGATTTTATGTTCACACAGGGTCCGGCACTGCCGGCGGTGTACGGAATTTTCACACCGGTCATTCATCTGCTTGGCGTTGCCGGCGGACGTTTGATCACAGCGCTGTTCGGGCTTGCCGCCGCCGGCTGTGCCGCGTGGCTGGCAGCGCGTGCCGTTTCAACCCGCCGGCACGCGGCGGCGCTGTGTGCGTTTATACTCACCGGTGTGAATGTATATCAGAGTTATTTTTCGACAATTGTTAAAACGTATGCGCTCTGCGCGTTTTTTATTACCGCCGGTTTTGCGGTGCTGAGCTATGCGGCAGCGCGGCGCGGGATTGTGGCGGCATTTTTCTCCGGCATCCTGCTGGCACTGGCAGCGTGTACACGGCTCTCCGCCGGAATATTGCTGCCGGTCGCCGGAATCTGGCTGATTTTAAACCGCCGGAAAATCGCTGCAGGATCGTGGGCTGCGTTCGGCAGCGGCGGCGGACTGATGCTGCTCGCCGGGCTGGGAATATTTTTTCTGCTCGCGCCGGAAAATACGCACTTTGCGCTGTTCGGTTATCACGCCGGCCGGTCGCCCGGCGGACTGATGCCGCTGCTTGCACTAAAGGCCGGATTCATTTCACGTTTCGTGCAGGCCTATTTTGTTTTTGCCGGCGGCGTCATGCTGACCTTCTTTTTTCAGAACCAGTCGCCGCGCCGGCGCGAGCTTGAAAAGCTCGGCGCAAATCAAATGCCGCGTGTAACGGATATGATCAAGCAGGCCTATCAGAAAGAAACTCCGTTCACGCACAGTTTTATTTCGCTGCTCTGGATTTCCGGCGCGGCGGTTACATTGGTTCATTTCGCGGCGCCGTTCCCGTATGACGATTATCAGGTGATCATTTTTCCGCTGCTCGCTGCCGCGCTGGCCGCAACTCTGCTGCCGTTCTGCCCCGAAAAATATCTGCTGCGTACGCTGGCGCTGCTTCTGCTGGTGAATGCCGCCGCGGCATGTTCGTCGCCGGTAAATCAGGAGTGGCTGGTCAGCGGCCGCGATCGCATCTGGTGGAAGTTTAAAGAGACGCCGGATTTAATAACACTGCGGCGCGCCGGAAATCAACTCCGTGAAAAGCTCGCCGGGACTCAACTGCTGTTAACGCAGGACATCTATCTCGCGGTTGAAACCGGTGCAACGGTTCCGCATGGCATGGAAATGGGACCGTTCTGTTACTATCCGGAGCTGCCGCGCCGGCGCGCCGAAAAGCTGAACCTGCTCAACACTGAAATGCTGATAGAAATTCTGCTCGAAGCCGCCGCGCCGGTTGCTGCGTTCAGCGGTTACGGACTCTCCATTGCATCGCCGGAAATTGCCGAACTGCCGCCGGAAATCCGGCGCACACTGCAGGTCGCACTGGAAGTGAATTACGACACGGTTGAAGAAATTGAAAATTTCGGACAGGCGCATACCACGCTCAAAATTTATGAGAGAAAATGAAAATCATCAAAATTTTTCCCACGAATATCACGAACCCAGCCCTTTCTTATTCGTAAAAATTCGTGATATTCGCGGGCGGTTAAATAAAAAATGAAATTATCCATCGTTATACCGGCACACAATGAAGAACAGCGGCTGCCGCCGATGCTGGAGGCCTATGGACAATATTTTTCTGAAAAATATCCCGGTGATGCAGAGCTGATCGTAGTGTCTAATTTTTCTTCCGACCGCACGGCGGATATCGCGCGTGAATTTGCAGTGCGGTTTCCAGTCATCCGCGTAATCGACGAAAAAGAGCGTATCGGCAAAGGCGGAGCGGTGATGCTTGGCTCGCGTGCCGCCGTCGGGGAATTCATCGGATTTGTTGACGCCGACGGCGCCACGCCGCCGGCGGCTTTTGACGACCTGGTAAACCACATTGAATCATGCGACTGCGTGATTGCTTCGCGCTGGATGAAAGGATCGGTCGTCAGTCCGCAACAACCGCTGTCGCGCCGGTTTGCGTCGCGCTGTTTTAATTTTACGGTACGCATTTTATTTGGACTCAAACTTCACGATACGCAGTGCGGTGCAAAACTTTTCCGGCGCGAGATTATTTTTTTAACGATCGATCAGCTCGGCGTGACAAGCTGGGCGTTTGATGTGGACATGCTGTTTCAGGCGAAACGCGCCGGTGCGCGAATCTGTGAAATTCCGACGGAATGGCATGATATTGCCGGGTCAAAAATCCGTGTTGTACATTCCTCCATCGAGATGCTGCTTGCACTTGGACGGCTGCGACTGTTTTATTCGCCGTTCCGGTTTATCATTCCGCCGCTTTCAAAAGCGCTCAGTTTTGTTTATCCGCACCACTTGCGGTAAACAAAAACGGCGCACCGAAGTGCGCCGTTTCCGCTTGTGCGAGAGCTGCCGGTGTTTACCAGCGTTCGCTGCGTTCACCGCGGTCACGTCCGCCGCCGCCGAAGCCGCGCCCTCCGCCACCGCTGCGGCGTTCGCCCTGCGGTTTTGGTTGCGATTCATTTACGCGAATCGAACGGCCCATAAAATCAGCGCCGTTCAATGCATCGATTGCGGCCTTGCCTTCGCTCTGTTCCGGCATTTCAACAAAACCGAATCCTTTGGAGCGTCCCGACATACGGTCGAGAATCACACGCGCCGAAGCGACCTTGCCATGCTGCTCAAACAGTTCCTGAAGATCAGGGTCTGTCGCGGCATACGGCAGATTTCCTACATAGATATCCATCCGTCATTTCCTTCTTACTGTGTCATAATCTAAACAACCAATTCCAACCCACGACACCGGGTTTATGAACCGATACAACGCCTTTTTCGGCGAACGCAACGGGGACACTGCCACACCGTATTAAAAAAAGAAACTGTTATTTATAGAAATAGACAAAGAAATAAACGGGAAAAATTCTGAAAACAGAAGCAGGATAAAGGGCTGTTTTAGCCGGCTCAAATAACTTGCAATGGAACAGATTACGCTTTTAGAGCGTATTCAGAAAAATTATAGCCACAAAAAACACAAAAAATAAAAATTGATCCGCAGATGACGCAGATAAGCGCAGATGTTTAAACCACGGGATACACAAAACACACGGAAGTTTTGCAGAAGAGGGATTAGCAGAGCGGCAGAGTAGTAGACGCGGCGCCCTCGCCGCGTTCCGTGTTCAGGGTTTTCTGTGTACAGTTGAGAGTTGAAAAATTCTCAGTGCGCTCTGCGGTTTATCAATCAGTTCGGTCCATAATTATTTGGTGATTTTTGCGCGTTTTTGCGGCTATACATGAATTTAAAATGCTCTAGCAATCCGGCAGTTTGGCCGCGCTGAATTTTCTGCTCAGGCGCAAGATCCATCAGAACGATAAAGATAAACATTCCAGTTCATGCAACCGGTATCACCGGTAAATTTCCGATTTCAGTTTTGTTGCACCGGCAGCATAAATTATAAGTCAACCGGTGCAAAAAATCCGGGCGCTGCTATCGAAAAAACCATAAAAAAAGGACAGCGGCTGCCCGCTGTCCTTCGATTCAAAATATCCGTGCCTGCTTACAGCAGCTCAAGATATTCGACTTTATAGAACCGGTGCGGTTTCGCGACAGCATCCGGATCGTCGAACTCGCCGTAGCCGAAGGAGTAGAGAACATCCACAGTCTGCAGCAACGTCCATTCCGTGTCGTTTAGCGTTTCCTTGTAGCTGACAACCGCCCTGAAATCGGGGAACTCATCATCGCACGCCATCAGTCCCGGTCGTCCAGACGGAGAGGTGGTGACGTCTGATCCGGTCACATCAAAGTAGAACGTGCCGTCGCCGGCGCCTCCGAGACTGTCGGGGATAATTTTTGCCGTCAGCAGAACTGTCATAGCTTCCGGATGACGCTGAGTATCCACAAAATCATCCCAGCCGGATGCTCCCGGCAGGTAATAGATGGTTTTACAGCTATCCATAACCTCTCCGATGCCGGCAGGCGCATTGCCTCTGAACAACACGTAGGTAATATCATTGTTGTTTAAAAATGCATCGGCGCCGATTTCGGTAACACTTGCCGGGAGCGTCAGGCGGCCGCTTAATCCGCTGTTTTCAAATGCGGACTGTCCGATGCTCTGGACGCCGTCCGGAATTGCAAAATTCTGCAGCCCCGTGCTGCCGTAGAACGCATAATCTCCGATTGATTCGAGTTCAACGGGCTCTGCAAATGTTACGGCCGTCAGTGTTGTCAGATTGCTGAACACACCGGTTCCAATCGAAAGCAGGCCGCTCGGCAGATGAACATCCGTCACCGCCGCGGAAATATTTCCGCCGGCAAATGCCCCGCTGTCTATCGCACACACCGGCAGTCCGTTAATTTCATCCGGAACGGAGACAGACGTATTGGTGCCGAGATATTTTGTAATGACAATCTGATCCAGCGCATTGGTGTACCATTCATACTCGGCCGGCAGGTCAAGTTCCGGATTTTCCGGGAACAGACCGCCGGTACCGAACCCGGCCACATCAGCGAATTTGCCGGATCCTAAGGCAGTGACATTGATTGTACGCGCAAAAACTCTTCCTCTGAAATCCAGCCCGCCGCCGGCGAAAGACACCGGGGACTCGGGAGCACAAATTCCGCCGAGGAAAATCCCGTGTGTTTCTAATGTGACATTGCCGCGGGCATAAAGCGTTCCGGTATACTGCAGCTCTTCACCATCATAGATTCCAAGAATCCGGGAACCGGTTAATTTTACAGCTCTGGCTGACGGAGAGTAAATCACTCCGGAAACAGCGCCATTCACGATCGTCGCCGGCTCGGTGCTTTCGCCGAAATAAACAACGGCCTGATCACTGCTTCCACCCCCGTTAATCGTGATGCCTCTTGAACCGGAAGTGATATCCGTGATGAAAAACCAGGCACTGCCGCCGCCGGTAACGTTAATTGTAAACTCTTGGAAACTGAATGTATCAATCCTGACTTTTACGACTGTTCCCGGAGCTGCCTGTACCTCCATTCTGGTGCTGGAGGATGCGGTCAACTGTTGAATATGAGTATCTGAATCAATCAGATACGGATTTGCCTGATACTGCCAGCCGAGCGTAACCGAAGGAATCACGGTGGCAAAATTATTCGCAAATGGAATCACCGGCAGTTCGGTGTAAGGCACCGTAAGGCCGGCATTTGTAACCACCCGTCCATTTCCCACAGTATAATAGTTCAGAGGATTCGCCAGATAAGCGCCCTCGTTCAGATAGAGCGTACCTGATTTAAACGTCTCCGCCCATTGGGGCATCTGCAACGGACCCTGGTTTACAATAATATTTCCCTCAATGTTGTGATACCCGATCGTCACCCCTTCTTTGGCGTAAAACAGATAGTTGTCGGTCTGTTCCGCATGTGCACAGAATCCGCCCGCCGTCAGCACGGCAGCGATCAGTAATCTTTGAATATGCCTGCTATGTGTTGTTTTCATTATCGTATTCCTTTTCACTCCGGACTGTAGGGTTCACCCCTACGGGTTCGTTCGTAATTTCTCTATTGAAAAGCCAACGATATTGTCCTTTTTATCCTGTACGTCAAGAGGAAAATAAACTTTTTTTTAATTAAAAAAAACCGGTAGATTGTAAACCCAAGTGTCCGGTTGGAGGCGGAGAAATTCCATGCCAGAATGAACCTTTCTTCATTCACCGAAAACAAAGGAAAGGAACACCGGCATGGAACAGAACGCGTGTGATACAAGCCATTTCTGAAACGGTACAGCCTGCGAAGTAGACTCATCGGCTGCATGCGGACTCCAACACCCGGCACAACCGTCGCTACCAGTGGTTCGGGAAAAGAAAATCTTGGCGTTACTGCCCATCGACTCAGAGCATGCCGGCGGAAAACGTGTGGCGGGTGTGCCATTCCTTTCATCGGAACGCTGCCGGATACACGCAAAATTGGCTGCTGCTTGAACGTTTAGAGCGTATTCAGAAAAATTTAGCCGCAAAATAAACAAAGGTGTAATGCACCGCAGGCATCCTTACCTGCCTTGGGAAATCCGCAGATGACGCAGATGAACGCAAATGTTAAAATCACGATTCGAAACGAAGTGAAGACTTGAAGAGCGGCTTTCTGAAAGAAAGCAGCGAAAGCGACAAAGGCTCGCCAAAGGCGGGCGGTGAAAACGGCAAACACACCGAATACACGGATTTTTTTGCAAAAAGGCAATGAAGTGCTGCATGCGTGTTCATGCGTGGTTTATCAATCATTCGGCCCATAATTATTTTGCGATTTTTGCGGCTTTTTTTAATTTAAAATGCTCTAAGTGTCCGGTTGGAGTTTTTTGATTCATGCTGCTGCTTTCTATGGAACCGTTCTGCAGCGGTTTCAAAATTTAAGGGGCTGTAGTAGATAAGCTTGAATGCTAAGCTTGTCGAATGAAGATAACTCGTTGTAAGTTATTAAGAAAACAGCAGTTAAGACTGCTCGACTATTTTGTTCTGGAAGTGACAGCCCGATCGGCAGCGGATTTACTGGGAATACAGCCCAACAGTGCGGCCCTGTTTTACCGCAAACTGCGTGAGGTGATTGCGCATCACCTTGAGCAAAAAGAACATGAAGTGTTCGATGGAGCGGTTGAATTGGATGAGAGTTGTTTCGGTGGTGTCCGCAAGGGTAAGCGCGGTCGAGGAGCTGCTGGCAAGGTCGCTGTCTTTGGCATCTTAAAACGCGGTGGCAAGGTCTACACCAAGATCGTGAAGGACACCAGGACGGAAACGCTGATGCCATTGATCTCCAGGAAAACAGCGCCAGACAGCCTGGTGTATACCGATTGTTATCGAAGCTGCAATGCCTTGGACGTGAGTGATTTTTACCATGAAAGGATCAATCACTCGGCGCTATTTGCAAAGGGCAAGAACCGCATCAATGGCATTGAGAACTTTTGGAATCAGGCCAAGCGTGTGCTGAGAAAATACAATGGAATTCCGAAAGAGTCGTGCCCGCTATTCCTCAAGGAATGCGAGTTCAGATTCAATTGCGGAAGCCCTAAGCAACAATTGAAAACACTTAAGGAGTGGGCTGATATTTAGTGCTTATCTACTACAGCCCCTAATTTAATATTTTACGCGGGCAGGAGTTGAGCCATGTTTTGATGTCGGGCATTTCAGGCCAAATACTGTTCCGACGCGATCAACAATTACAGCCACTGCGCCGACGTCATAAAAATAAATTTTGTTAACCGTTGTCCCGTGAACTTTTGTTTCTGCTTCGGCGGGCTTGATGAATGCTGCAATGCTTTTTTCTTTCACAACGGCGCTCAGTTTTGCAACGTTAATAATCCGAATAATAATATCCAGATCGCGATGTTCGCGATGATGGTGTTCGAGTTCCAATATCAAAAGAGGCCGTCGCAAATCCGTTTTCAACCACGCGCTCAAATTTCAGATGATAACCGTGTGCCGGCAGACTGCTGATCATTTCGCACAACACATTTCCCGGCAGGCCGGCATTTAACAGCACGCTGATAAACGTATTTCCGTATTCCTATCTCATGCTGTTCATCATTCCGGCGAGCCGCCCGGCGCCGAACCCGTTATCAATATTCACGACCGCTACACCGTCGGCGCAACTGTTGAGCATGCCGAGCAGTGCGGCGAGTCCTTCAAAGCTTGCACCGTAACCGACACTGGTTGGCAGTGCAATCACCGGTTTTGCAACGAGTCCGCCGACCACACTCGCCAGCGCACCTTCCATTCCGGCAGCAACGATAATTACATTTGCTGAGCGGATTTTCTCTTCCTGTGCAAACAGCCGGTGAATTCCGGCGACTCCGACATCAAAAATCCGCTCAATGCGGTGCCCCATAAGTTCGGCGGTCAGCGCCGCTTCTTCCGCCGCCGGGATATCGCTCGTGCCGGCGGTTAAAACTAAAATAAAACGGTCCGGATCCGCTGGAATTTCTTTTTTGCGGACAATAATCAGTCGCGCAGCTTCGTGATATTCCGCCGCCGGAACCAGTTGCTGCACCGCCGTAAAATGTTCCAGCGCGGCGCGCGTGGCGAGAATGTTTTCATCGCCGGAATCCATTTTTTCCACAATCCGTGCAACCTGCTCCGGTGTTTTACCGGCGCAGAAAATGGCTTCCGGAAAACCGCGCCGCGCCGGTCGATCTAAATCAATCTTCGCAAAATTTAAAACGCTCTCTGACTTTTTCATAATTTTTTAACCGCTCATTGCCATTTCATTGCTTCGTATCCGCGGAGCCTTTCTTCGTTTCGCTCCGAATCACACTGATTTTGCCGCTTCGCTGCTTTGCATTCGCAAAGCCCTTCTTCGAATCACTAATTAGTAATGTCGATCAGTGAAGATTAGTGGTTTAATTTCTCATTCATGTTTCCCATTCGATAGCCGGAAGGATCGATTTCCACCGCATCAAATCCAAGTGCAGTTAATTTTTTTCTGATTTCATTTTCCACCGGCGCGAGCGCCACCGGATGTTTAACTTCAATCCGCGCGCGGTTACCGTGATGCCTGACGCGCAGCTGCCCGGTATCAAACCGGCGGATAAATTTTTCGGCGTCTTCAATCTGCTTCAAGCGCGCCGGTGTTAATTCCAGTCCGTATTCGATGCGTGATGCCAGACACGCCGCCGCCGGTTTTTCGGCGGTCGGTAGATTCCACCGCCGCGACAGTTCGCGGATTTCCGCTTTAGTGAAACCTGCTTCTTTTAACGGACTGCACACTGCACTCAGTTCCGCCACCGCTCGTGCGCCGGGGCGGTAATCCAAATCGTCATCCACATTGCTGCCTTCCACAACCCACGCAAAACCGCGCGCGCCGGCAAATTCAATCAGTTCGGTGAAACGGATTTTTTTACAGTGATAACAGCGGTCGGCGCCGTTCGCCGTAAAATTTTTGTCGGCGAATTCGTGCGTTTCAATCAACACATGTTCAACGCCGAACTGCGCTGCAAAATTTGTTGCATCGCAACATTCGTCGCCAGTGAATGTAGCGGAAACGGCGGTGACAGCGAGCACGTGTTCGACGCCGAGGAATTTTACGGCAGCAGCGAGCAGCAGTGTGCTGTCCGTTCCGCCGGAAAAAGCCACGGCAGTTTTTTCAAGCTGCCGGAAAATGGTTGCGAGTGTCTGGAGTTTCTTTTCCATTCTGTTTTTTAATTACAACCGCGGATTACGCGGATATAAACGGATGTTTTTAAAATGGCCATAGTTCACAGTTCAGAGTTGGGAAATTCTCTTTATTTTAATCGTAGTTTATTAATCTGTTTATATCTGTGTTATCCGCGGTTAAATAATTCGCCGGCGGAGTTCTTTTTTTTCGGACTGCCGGTGTTTATTTTCCAGCATTTTTTCTTTAGCACGGCGCGAACGCCGGCGTTTCTGCCGCCGGATTTTTTCGCGCTCCTGCTGTTTCGCACTTTTGATCCCGGTCATTTTTTCTTCGAGTTTATCACACAGTTCACGGCGCGCGGAAAATCGGTTAGACGCCTGCAGGCGCGACTGCTGACATTTTATTTCAATGCCGGACGGCGCGTGCCGGAGCTGCACGCACGACGAGGTTTTATTAATTTTCTGCCCGCCTTTGCCGGAGCCGCAAATAAACTGCTCGCTCAAATCCTCTGCGCGGATTCCGAGCGCCGTCATCCGCGCACGCAGTTTTTCCCATTTTTCCGCCGTGATCATCCAGAAAGCAAACCACGCCGCTGGAAAAAATAACAGATTTTTTACCGGTGTTGATTTTTCACCACATCATCGACCCATTTAAAATATTCAGCGCGTACGGCGGCTTTTTCCGGCCAGCCGCCCTGAATCTGCACTTTAATTCCGGTAATTAAATTTTTCGCCGGCCAGCCGATGGTTTCAGTTCCGTATGCGCCGCTGTGCCGGAATTCGCCGCTGTTGCCGATAACCAGTGCGAGGCCGCGGTCGGAAATGCCGGTCGGATCCTGCCGCGCGGTCATCTCTTTTACGGCAGCAGCGGATAAAATCCGGCGGCCGTTAAATTCGCCGCCGTTCAGCAGCATTTGATAATAATAAATGATATCTTCGCCGGTCGAAAAAAGTCCGCCGCCGGGAAACGGCGGGCGGGAGCGGTCGGAAATATCGCCTTCAAAATGATAATAGGAAATCACCTTGAATTGATTGCCGGTTTTTTCGTTCGGAAGCTGATAGGTTTTTGCAAGATGTTGAAGCTGTGCCGGCGTCGGCCAGAACGTGGTATTTTTCATGCCGAGCGGATCAAAAATCCGGCACTGCATAAATTCACCGAGCGGTTCTCCGGAAATTACTTCGATAATTGCGCCGACCGTATTGATGCCGGGATTGCTGTATTTAAACACCGCGCCGGGTTCGGATTCGAGCGGTATTTCTGCATAGCCGGCGACGATTTCCCGCAGCGGTTTATACGCCATCGCCTGACTGCCGGAAATTCCCGAAACGTGTGTGAGCAGATCTTTAATTGTAATTGCCCGCGCCGCCGGTTTTTTTTCGTACGAACCGTCTTCTTTTTTTACCGCAACCGGCATATTTTTAAATTCCGGCAGAAATTTTTCCACCGGATCGTCAATTTGAACTTTATCTTCGTCCCGCAGCAGCATCAGCGCGCCGGCGATCAGCGTTTTTGTTTCCGATGCCACCCAGAACAGCGAATCCGTTTTCATCGAAATTTTATGTTCAATATCCGCAAAACCGGCGGCGTCCACCGCCAGAATGTTATCAGCATCCGCCGCAATTACCACAATTCCCGGCAGCTGCCGATTTTCAATGAACGGTGCAAACCGCTCCGGCGCTGATTTCATTTCCGCCTGCATCAGATACGGCATACTCAAAACGCCGGTGATTGCCAATCCGGTAATTTTTTTCCAGTTCATGTTTATTCCTTTTTAAATCTGCAGGAGTGTAATGCCGGTTGCGCCTGATTGATACTCAACCCGGATGCGGATACAGCTTTACGTAAAACCGGATTTCCGCCCAAAGCCGGTGTCCGGTTCCAACCGGACACCGGCTTTTACAATCTACCGTTTCGAACCAAAGCCTGTTCACCAAAATGCTTTCTGCTTGTGCCCAAACATCTTTGATGCCAGATTTTATTATTCCATTTTTCATGTAGAATATACAGATATGTCAAAAGGCGCCAAAACCACACCGATGATGGAGCAGTATATGCGGATCCGGCGGGAGCTGCCGGAAAATACGCTGCTGTTTTTCCGGCTTGGCGATTTTTATGAGATGTTTTTTGAGGATGCGATTGAAGCGGCGCGCATTCTGGATATTACTCTGACCAAGCGGCATGATATGCCGATGTGCGGCGTGCCTTATCATTCCGCTGAGAATTATCTGTCGCAGCTGATTGACGCCGGCAAAAAAGTGGCGGTTTGCGAGCAGGTTGAAGATCCGGCGGCTGTGAAAGGGATTGTCCGGCGCGAGGTGACGCGCGTGGTGACGCCGGGCACGGTGCTGGATGAAAAGGCGCTCGACCGCGCAAAAAACAATTATCTCGCCGGCGTAGTGAAGGACGGCGCGCGGTTCGGCATGGCGATGCTGGATTTATCGACCGGTGAATTCTGGATTGAAGAGTTTTCAAGCGCCGGCGCGCTCGCCGGAAATCTGTCGCGTTATGCGCCGCAGGAGTGCATCGTCGCCGAAGCATCAGCGGATGATCCTGAATTTGATTGGATCGCCGGGCGCACATTAAAAACAGTGTGCGAAGACTGGACGTTTTCAACCGACTGCGCTGAAGATTTTCTATTGCGTCATTTTAACATTCATTCGTTAAAAGGGTTCGGTTGCGAACACTGCGCCGCCGGTTTGCGCGCCGCCGGCGCGGTGCTGTATTACGTTGCAACCGAACTGCGCCGGAACCTGGCGCACGTCCGGCGCGTGCAGGTGAAAAATCCGGATGATTATGTGCTGCTCGATGAAACGACGGCGATGAACCTTGAACTGGTTACGCCGCTCAATCCGGCACGGCAGGGTCCGAAGTCAACGCTGCTGTCAGTACTCGATACAACCAAAACGGCGATGGGCGCACGGATGCTGCGCGACTGGATTGTACGTCCGCTGCGCGACCTGAATGCAATTCGCGCGCGGCACGATGCAGTAGAAGCATTCACAAAAGACCGGATTCTGCTTTCCGGCGTACGCGAACTGCTCGGCGACATGCGCGATCTGGAACGGATGATGTCGCGGCTCGGCTCCGGCGGCGGCAACGCGCGCGATTTGCGCGCGGTCGGTGAATCGCTGGCGCAGCTGCCGGCACTGAAGCAGCAGCTCGCCGGTTCCGGCCGGTTGAATTTGCTGGTTGAATCGATTACCGAATTCCCGGCGCTGGAAAAATCCATTTTTGATGCGATCGACGACGAGCCGCCGGTTTCAGTGAAGGAGGGCGGGATGATCCGGCGCGGCTTTTCGCCGGAGCTCGACGAACTGCGCGACGCTGCCGGTAAAGGCAAGCAGTGGCTCGCCGAATTTCAGGCGGCGGAACAGGAGCGCACCGGAATTAAATCGCTGAAAGTCCGCTTCAACCAGGTGTTCGGCTATTTTATTGAAATCACGAAAAGCAACTTGTCGATGGTGCCGGAAAATTATCTCCGCAAGCAGACGATGGTGAACGCGGAACGGTTTATCACGCCGGAGCTGAAAGAATACGAAAATAAAATTCTCGGCGCGCAGGAGCGCGCCGAAGCGCTGGAGTTCGAACTCTTTTCAAACATCAGAACAGAGGTTGTGCAGCACATCGCCGAAATCCAGCGCAATGCGCGTACCGTCGCCGAAGTTGATATCCTGGCATCATTCGCCGCGACCGCGCTGGCGCGCCGTTACGTTCGCCCGGTGATGGATGAAAGCGATACACTGATTATTCGCGACGGACGTCACGCTGTCGTTGAGCAAATGCCCGACGCAGAGCGTTTTGTGCCGAACGATACGAATTTGAATTGTACCGACCATCAATTGATCGTCATCACCGGCCCGAACATGGCGGGAAAATCAACCTATATCCGGCAGGTTGCACTCATCACGATTATGGCGCATATCGGTTCGTTTGTGCCGGCGGGCGAAGCACATATCGGTCTGGTTGACCGCGTGTTTACGCGCGTCGGCGCGAGCGATGATCTGGCGCGCGGACGCAGTACATTCATGGTCGAGATGCAGGAGACGGCGAATATTCTGAATAACGCCACGCCCAAAAGTCTGATCGTGCTAGATGAAATCGGGCGCGGCACGAGTACCTTCGACGGCATCAGCATTGCGTGGTCGGTCGCCGAATTTCTCTGCACCCATCCGGCGGTGCGCGCGAAAACGCTTTTTGCCACGCATTATCATGAACTTACCGATTTGAGCCTGACGATGCCCGGCGTGCAGAACGCCAACGTGCTCGTGAAAGAACACGGCGACCGGATTACATTCCTGCGTAAAATCGTGCCCGGCGCAGCGGATAAAAGTTACGGAATTCATGTCGCGCGCCTCGCCGGACTTCCGCCGGCGGTGCTGGAGCGCGCCGCAGAGATTCTAAAAAACCTGGAAGACGGTGAATTTGAACAAGACGGCGGCGCGCCGAAAATTGCCCGCCGTACGACACGCCGGAAAAAAGATCCCGGCGCCCAGATGGATCTTTTTGGGTAAATAGCGGACTCCCGGTGAGTTAAAATATACAAATATTCCGGTAATAATAAAACTGTCCGGGTTTCTCCGGCACTGCCGTATTAATTCATTCTTTTCTTATTCCTGCTTGATATACTTCTTGTCAAAGGCACCCATTCCGGTAAACTTTTGTTCATGTTTAACGAGGGAGTTTGGTGTATGGCGAATAAAAAGACATTCGGTCAGATTCTGGTTGTACTCGGATTCATCCTGCTGGCATTCACCGGTATCCGGACAATCAGCGCGCCTGGGATTTTCACTCATATTGCACTCGGACAGGCCGGTAATGCCGCCGCGGATCTTCTTTCCTATACGATGGCGGATCAATCGTGGATCAATATGACACCGCTCTACAATTCATTCGTTTATGCGCTTTGGAACATGGGCGGCGCCGGGATGATCGTGATCGTTCACGTTCTGATTGTACTGGCGGCATTCATTCTGATGTACCGCTTCGGCAGAGAGTGGGGCGGTCCGGTGGCGCAGGCGCTGGCGCTGCTGCTCTGTGCCAGGCTGCTGCTGCCGCTCTTTACGCCGGGACCGTATGTTTTCTTTATGCTTTTCACGGCGTTGTTTATCACGCTGCTTTATCGCGTCCGGAATTTCATTGTACTCGCCGTCAGCATTCTTGTTCTGCAGGTGCTCTGGACCAATCTGCATCCGTCGTTCCTGTTTGGACCGGTGCTGGTTTTGCTCTTTGGAATTGAAAACTGGCAGGATTCCCGCAAAACAGCGCGCTCGGCATCGCTCATGACACCGCTTACCCTGCACCTGCTGGGTTTAACCGTTGCCGCGCTGTTTGCCACACTCGTTAATCCGAATTTGATCAACCTGCACACGCACATCATTTCCAATGGGCTCTCACTGCTGCGCAACGAAAATCAGGAATGGATTTCACTGTTTAGCGGATATTTTTCAGTTTCCAGTGTCAACAATCTTGTGCGCTTTGCACTCGTGCTTGGCGCCGGCGGACTGATCACACAGAAAAGACGTCTGCCGTTTCTGCTCACCATCATCGCCCTGTTCGGCGCATTTCTCACTGTGCTGTCGCCGGCATCTATTCACCTGTTTGCATTTCTTGCATTTCCGTTTCTGATTCTCAGTTTGAGCGCTATTGGTGAATTTATCGTCCGGTCGTTCCCGTCTGTTTCAAAAGCTAAAATTACTCTATCCACCGCAATACTCGCCGGCCTTGCCGGTATTCTGATTCTCATATCACTCAGCGCGCTCATTACCAACCGTGCGTATGCCGGAACAAGCAGTGCATCCGCATTCGGACTGAGCGTACAGAAAGATGTATTCCCGGATGCAGTTTCCGGAATTCTGGAGCGTAACGATTTCCCGGCGCGTATTATCAACATCGCCCATGACGGCGGATATCTTGCCATGGAAAATCCGGCGCGCAAAATTTTCTGCGACACCCGTTTTTCATTTTACGGCGAAGAATTTATGCTCACGCTCAACCGTGCGTTGCGCGGAATCCCGGAAGACTGGCGTTATATTCTCTCTGAATGGAATCCGCATGCCGTCGTACTGAACGCCTGCTGGCCCGGTACCGGCGCATTTGTCACGCGCCGCATCGCCGACCGGACATGGAAGCTTGTCTATTTTGACGGCTCTACCGTTATTCTTGTCCGCGATCTGGATGAATACAGAACACTCATTGATGATCCCGATATTCAGAAATACGGACTGTCCATCCTCGAGCGTTCACGGCAGGAATATATCAGGAAAAATAAGGGCTTTGTCAAAGCCGCTAATCCATCACGTCTGATCGGTGCCGGTGAAATCTATCTTGCGCTCAACCGTCCGGCGGAAGCGGAGGTCATTTATAAAACCATCACCGCCGGCAATCCGAAAAATTCCGGTGGACTGATTGGGCTCGGTCGCAGCCTGATGCTGCAGCGGCAGATCTCGCGCGGAATTGAAACCATGGAGTGCGCCGCAAAAATTACACCTCGCAACCCGCACGTTTGGATGAGTCTTTACGAAGCCTATATGCTCAAAGGTGACAAGGTTAAAGTGCAAGTTGCTGTCGACCGTCTCAGTAAACTCATCAAATCCAGCAAAGACACCGCCACCATTGAACAGCAGGAGGCGACGCAGAAACAGCCGCAGAAAAAATAATGCATTACAGGCTGCTCGCCTGATCGCATTTGACCAGATGCCGCCTTTATAATCAGCCGGCGTCCAGTGCTGTCAATTCTTCCCGCCGCGCGCAGGCGGCTTCAAGTCGCACCGGAATTTTTTCAGCGCACCCGGTAACAGCTTTAATTTCTTCCGGCGCATTTCTGTAAAAATCGGGATCGTTTAATTTTTGATGCAGCACTGCGAATTCCGCTTCGAGGCTGACAGCGCCCTCTTTTTAAGAATAAGTTTCGAAAAGAATCATCAAAAGAGGATGATCAAAATCACGCCGGCGAGAATTCCGGCAAGCGCGATAATTTTCCGGCGGATGTTCGTCTCACCGAAAAGCAGCGCGCCGGATGTAAACGAAACAATCACGCCGGTCCGTCTTACCACCGAAAGAACCGACGCCAGCGCGTCCGGCTCACGAATCGCGTTAAAATAGGCAAAGTCCGATACAAGAAGAAACAGCCCGATCAGTGGAATCGTCCAGCGCCATCGAAATTTCGTCAGCTTTTCGCGGCGCGGCCACCAGGCAATTGCGACAACGCCGGCGATGAGGATGGCATTATACACCGAAAACCAGAACTGCACGAGCATCGGCGTATAGCGCAACTGCTGCAGAAGATATTTATCGTACAACACACTGCCGGCGCCGATCAGCGTCGCCGTAAAAATCAAAAGCACCCAGCCGTTGCGATGAAACACCACGCCCTCTTTCCGTCCGGCCACTGAAAAAATATAGTACGAAATAAACACAACCAGCATCCCGGTCCATTGCGCCGGGTCCGGCCGCTCGCCGAAAAACAGCACGGCGCAAAGCAGCGTCCAGACCGGCGACGACGCGCGGATCGGAGCAGCTATTGAAATCGGAAGATGCTTCATGGAAAAATAAGTCAATACCCACGAAACGCAAACAATACACGATTTGAAAAAAATATGCAGATGCTCCGAACGCGTCGCCGGCGGAACATAACAGCAATGCTGCTGCATCGTCTCCGGCGCCAGCCGCGACAGCGCAAAAATCAGCAGCATCAACACCGCGCCGGTACAGACCGAAAACAACAGCACCGGAAGAACCGCATTTTTATTTAATGCGTGCTTCTGGCAGACATCGTAGCTGCCGAGAAGAAGCGCTGAAACCAATCCTAAATAAATCCACATAGCTGCACTTCCGATTTTAGATGGATGATTGCCGATTTAGCTTTCAGGTTTCAAACGACTCCAATTCTTCCCAGCGCGCATACGCAGCTTCCAGCTCCGCCGGAACCGCTTCGGCGCGATCGGTTACGGTTTTAATTTCTTCCGGTGGACAACGGTAAAACTCCGGATCGTTTAATTTTTGATGGAGCTCTTCCAGCTCCGCCTCGAGCACTTCAATTTTCGCCGGCAGTTTTTTCAGATCGTCGCGCTCTTTATTCGTCAGCTTGCGCGTGCGCGCCCTGGCAGGCTCAACGGATTGTTGATTTGCGGTTTCAGATTTCAGATTGACGGCCGCACTTCGTTGCGCAACCCAATCGTCATAACCGCCGACGTATTCATTGATCGCGCCGTTTTCGAAAACCAGCGTTCCGGTGACCACGTTGTTGATAAATTCGCGGTCGTGGCTGACGAGCAGAACCGTTCCCTGATAATCCGCCAGCAGTTCCTCAAGCAGATCCAGCGTTTCAACATCCAGATCATTCGTCGGTTCGTCAAGCATCAGTACGTTCGCCGGCTGCGCAAACAGTTTCGCCAGCATCAGCCGGTTGCGCTCGCCGCCGGACAGCGTACTCACCGGCTGGTTCGCGTCCGCCGGAGAAAAAAGAAAATTCCGCAGATAACCGATCACATGCTGCGCGCCGGAACCGGTCTGCACAGATTCATTATCGCCGCACAGATTCCATCGCACGCTTTTCGATTCATCCAGCGCCATCCGGTGCTGGTCGAAATAAGCCACGTCAAGTTTTATTCCATGAATCACCTCGCCGGCGCGCGGCGCAAGCTGACCGAGCAGCACATTCAATAGCGTCGATTTACCGCAGCCGTTCGGACCGATCATTCCAATCCGGTCGCCGCGAAAAATTTCGACGGAAAACCCGTTGATTACATCGCTGCCGTCATAACCGGCGGAAACATGCTTCGCCGTAATCACTTTCCGTCCGGACAGCTCCGCTTCGTTCAGTTGCATCTTTACCGCGCCGGTGCGTTCGCGCCGCCGCGCGCGTTCAACGCGCATTTTTTCCAGCGCGCGTACGCGCCCTTCGTTGCGCGTCCGGCGCGCTTTAATACCTTTGCGAATCCAGATTTCTTCCTGAGCCAGCTTGCGGTCGAACTGCGCCCGTTGCACCTCTTCGGCGTCCAGCAATGCTTCGCGGCGTTTTAAATAGGTTTCATAATCACAGTTCCAGCTCGTCAGTTTTCCGCGATCCAGCTCGATGATACGCGTCGCCAGTTTTTTCAAAAACACGCGGTCATGTGTTACGAACAGCAGTGTGCCGCGCCAGCGCAGCAGAAAATTTTCCAGCCACTGAATTGAGTCAATATCCAGATGATTCGTCGGCTCATCCAGAATCAGCAGTTCCGGCTCATTCACCAGCGCCTTTGCCAGCAGCGCGCGGCGTTTCATCCCGCCGGAGAGCGACGAAAATTCCTGCGCCGTATCCAGATTCATCAGCGAAATAACTTTTTCAACCGGATGATCCGACGCGTGTTCACGATCCCAGCCGCCGGCAACAAGATCGTACACCGTACCGGAAATATTCTGCGGGACCTTTTGCGTCAGCCGGGCAATCCGCGGCGCGCGCGAAAAAATCCGCTCGCCGGAATCCGGCTCCAGTTCACCGCTGATAATTTTCAACAGCGTCGATTTTCCTTCGCCGTTGCGCCCGACCAGACAAATCCGCTCGCCCGGCTCAATCTGCAGTGTCACGCCATCCAGCAATGCCGGTCCGCCGAACGCGATATGAAGATTCTGTAAACTAAGCAATGCCATAAAGCACGCGAATGTACCCTCCGCACCTGTGAAACGAAAGTTTTGTTTTGAATTTCAAGGATGATGAATTTGTGTCACCCGTGGTGACATAAACCGGTTGGACAGATTTATGGTAAAGGCAAAAACACCGGTTTTATAGCTCAGCACAGAATTTATGGAATGTGATCACGGAGTGTGTGGATCTAAACGGCTGGAAAGAAAAAATTCTCCGTTCCCTTTGCGGCCTTTTGATGGAAATCCGCGTTCATCCGTGTGATCTGCGGTTCAATATCTGTCGATACCGGAGTTTTCCGTAACAATCTGCACGGAGCCAAAATATATTTTTTCTTCTGAATTGCGATTCGCTGCAAAAAACAGAAAATACCGGCGTGAATTGTCCACTGTGTAAAAATGATGATTGTTCTGAGTCTGCTGAATTACAGCAGCGTTTATTTTTACACTGCGCGCAGTGTGCTTTGATTTTTGTGCCGGATGAACAGCTGATTTCGCAGGAAGATGAAAAGACACGGTATGATTTTCACCGGAATTCGGTAGCTGATGCCGGTTACCGAAATTTCTTAAACAAATTGTGTACAGCGATGATTGAGCGGATTCCGGCGGACGCAGCTGGTTTGGATTTCGGCTGCGGACCGAAGCCGGGCTTGTCCGTACTGTTTGAAGAATGCGGGTTCCAATGTGAGAATTATGATTTGTATTATATGAACAATCCGTCCGTTTTTGAACGGCAGTATGATTTTCTGACCTGTTCGGAAACAATTGAACATTTCCGGAATCCGCGCGCCGAATTTGAGCAGTTTCTCCGACTGGTGAAACCTGATGGAACAATCGGAATCATGACGCAATTGTATGATGAAACCGCAACATCGTTTGAAGAATGGTTTTATATTCGCGACATCACCCACATCCGCTTTTTTTCCCGCCGTACATTTGAATGGCTGGCAAAATATTATAGACTGACTGCCGAATTTCTGCCGGACGGAATCGTTATTTTTTCAATTTGAGTTTGGCTGGGAATCGCAGTTCACTTTTCAGGATAAAATGGTCGTTTAATTATTTTGCCATAATTAAATAACAATTTAGACTAAGGCGTTTCACATAGCTTTAAGGTGAAGGGATGTTATGCAGATTGTCTGTTTGGATTTAGAAGGAGTACTGGTGCCGGAAATATGGATTAATGTTGCGGAACGCTCCGGAATTGAAGAGCTGCGTGCCACCACGCGCGATATACCGGACTACGATGTACTCATGCAGCAGCGGCTGAAAATTCTTGACGAACACAATCTGACACTTGGCGACATCCAAAATGTGATCGCCGGCATGGTACCGATGTCCGGTGCGAATGACTTCTTGAACAAGCTCCGTGAGAAATTCCAGGTTGTTATACTGTCTGACACATTCTACGAATTCGCCGCGCCGTTCATGCGCCAGCTTGGTCATCCGACACTCTTTTGCCACCGGCTTGAGAGTAATGCCGCCGGAAGAATCATCAACTATCATCTGCGTATGCCGAATCATAAGTGTGCCGCCGTAAAAGCATTTCATCAACTGAACTTTAAAGTTATCGCTGCCGGCGATTCGTATAACGACACCACCATGCTCGCCGCAGCGAACGCCGGAATTCTGTTTTGTCCGCCGCAAAACGTGATCGACGAATTTCCGCAGTTTCCCGTTACCCGTTCATACGATGAACTCTACGCCGCATTTATCAATGCCTCGGAAATAATTTAACCGCCGGCCGCGCGATTTTACGCGGCGGAATTTAATAAGGAGAAAAATCATGGCTGCACCGAAAAAAATAAAAAACGACCGCTACCTCATCAAGCACCTTATTCAGCTTCAGGATTTAATCGCCGCGCGCGCGCAGCAGCAGGCATCCATGCCAACTACCGGCGCGAGTCAGCTCGATAAAAACATTAAAACGCTTACCGACGAACTGCCGCCGGACTTGCGCAGTCACTTTACCCGGCTGATTCAAAAAAATATCGAAGCCTTCGTTCCGATTACCGGCAGCAACTGCTCCGGCTGCGGATACGCGCTCGATAAATCCACCGTGAATCACATTCACGCCGGCGAAGAACTCGCCCGTTGTCCAAACTGTACACGCATCCTTTATTATCCCGATGTTCCGATTACCCGCCGTACACCGCGTCGGCACTGGGGCGATCCGATTAAGCGCGGCATCGAACGCTTCTCGACGCTGGCACTGATGATTCCGTCGCTCCAAGGCAGCACGAAAGAAGATGTTTTGCGTGAAATGAGCGAAAATCTCTGCGAATTCGGCTTCGTCGACAACTGCGATAATCTTTACAACGCCGCTTTGCATCGCGAAGCCATTGTTTCTACCGCCGTAACCTACGGAATGGCGTTTCCGCACGTGCGCGGCGTTGAAGGCGGCGGCTTGAACCTCACGCTCGGCATCAGTAAAAAAGGTGTGAAGTTCGGCGCACCGAAAGATCATCTTACCAAAATATTTTTCTTCATGGTTATTCCCACCGCTGCCAGTGCGTTTTATTTAAAACTGCTCTCGGGCCTTACACAGAGCTTCGCTAAAAAAGAAGCGCGCGATCTTATCATGACGTGCAAAACCAAGGAAGAACTCTGGAAAGCCCTCATCAAAGCAACGCGTAAAACGATTCAATGATCTGTTGCGACGCGGGCTGTGTAGAAGCCCGCCATGTTTATTTACCAACAGGTTTTGTGCCGGTGAATGGACTGGAAAGATAATTTCCGGGGAATTCTTCCTCTGTTTCCGGATCAAATTCCAGCGGCAGGGGCTGCCGAGCAGCAGCCGCCATGTATAAATGGGTGATTTCTTCCACTTATCGCACCGGATATTTCAGTTATGAAAAGCCGGTGAAAAAATCTGCTCTTTGAATCCGTACTCAATCCGCTATCTTACCCTTCTCCATAACTTGAAAAGGAGCTGTACTATGAACGTTCTGGTCGCCGGCGGAGCCGGATATATCGGCAGTGTCACCGCAGAAATGCTCTGCGATGCCGGGCATGATGTTACTGTTTTTGATAATCTTGAGCGCGGACACCGCGGCGCCATCGACCCGCGCGCAAATTTTATTCAGGGCGATCTCCGGAATTCCGGCGATATCGCAACCGCACTCATGCAGGTGAAGCCCGACGCAGTGATTCATTTCGCGGCGTACATCGAAGTCGGTGAATCAATGATCGCACCGCTATCGTTTTTCGAAAACAATGTGACCGGCTCGCTGCATCTGATGAAAGCGATGGTTGCCGCCGGTTGCAAAAAACTGATTTTTTCCTCCACCTGCGCCACCTACGGCACACCGGAAAAAGTTCCGATGGACGAAACACTGCCGCAGCATCCTGAAAGTGTTTACGGAGATTCCAAACTCATCTGCGAAAAAATATTTTCCTGGGCGCGGCAGATCCATGGCGTCGAATGCGTTTTCCTACGCTACTTCAACGCCAGCGGCGCCACCGGAAAATACGGTGAAGATCATCATCCCGAAACACATCTCATCCCGCTTATTCTACAGGTGCCGCTCGGCAAGCGCGAAAAAATCTTTATTTTCGGCGACGACTACGACACGCCGGACGGAACGTGTATTCGCGACTACATTCACATCCGCGATCTTGCGCAGGCGCACATTCTCGCGCTCAAACCCAGAATTTCCGGCGCATTCAATCTCGGCAACGGCGACGGCTATAGCGTCAAAGAGGTCATCGATGTCGCGCGTGAAGTCACCGGCCACGCAATTCCGGCAGAACTCAAACCGCGCCGCGCCGGCGATGCCACACGTTTGATTTCCGATTCTGCTAAAGCTAAAAAAGTCCTCGGCTGGAAACCCGAATACGCCGACCTGCGCTCTATTATCCAAAGTGCGTGGGACTGGCACCGCGCGCATCCGAACGGATATGAACAATAATTTTTGACAGGACTTACTGGATCTGTTCCATCCTGCTGTCCGGTCAAAATTCTGTGTATTCCAGGGTTAAGAAAATGAAATCGGAGATTGAATTAATCACTATCGGCAGCGAACTGCTGAGCGGACGTACACTCAACAGCCATGCACAAACACTCGGCACCGCACTCACCGCTATCGGTCTGTGTCTGATGCGTGACACAACGGTGCCGGACGAAATAAGCAGCATTCAAAGCGCGGTGTGCGACGCATTCCGCCGTACCGACATTGTCATTGTCAGCGGAGGGCTTGGCCCGACGAGCGACGATATCACGCGTGATGCACTCGCCGGAATTTTTAATCGCAACATCGTGATCTCCCCCGAAGCGTGGACGGTATTGCACGAGCGCTTCAAACAGCGTAATCGCACTGTTACGCCGGCGGCGGAACGGCAGGCATTCATTCTTGAAGGCGCAATAACGTTAATTAATTCCGTCGGCGCTGCTCCCGGCGAACGGCTCGAACTGCCCGGCGGGAAAATACTGTTCATTCTGCCGGGGCCGCCGAACGAATTTGCGGCGGTGCTGAATGATCATTTCATTCCCTGGCTGAGAGGAGAGTTTTCCAGTGCCGTTCCGAATGAACTGCGCATATTAACCACGCAGGGTGTCGGTGAATCCGATATTGTCACTCTGCTGGAGTCCGTCGGTTTTGAATGTCCGGCACAGGTGCAGCTCGGTTTTTATCCCGGCTTCGGCAAAGTCGAAATCCGCCTTACCGCGCCGCCGGAACATATCGCAGAACTCGAAAATACCGCACAGGTTTTCCGGAAATTATTTGAGCCGTTTCTCATATAGTACGAATTAATTTGATGCATATTCGGGTAGGGTGCGCAGTCCCTTGCGCGCCGGAATTTGAATGTTCTGTAATAGCGGTGCGCAAGGGACTGCGCGCCCTACCGAAACGATAACAAACCACCTTTATTCATAGTTTAATTTTGGTTCAAGACAAGTTAACTGGGTTGACATAGCCTTAAGATGTTGTCTTGAAATGAGTAATAAATATATTTTTCATTCACGGATTTCGGAGCACGATTTCCGGCGTATTATCCGCTACTTTTCGGTGAATATTGAAGCATCAAAGATTGCTATTCTTACCGGGCTGAGTCGTAACACAATCAACCGGATTAGTTCTGCGGTACGCCGGCGGATCGCTGAATGCTGTGAACTGGACAGTCCGTTTAAATGCGGTGAAGTTGAATTGGATGAAAGCTGTTTCGGTGCCCGGCGTGTCCGAGGAATTCGCGGTCGTGGCGTAAAAGGAAAAACCATCGTGTTTGGACTGATAAAACGAAGAGACCGAGTCTACACTCAGGTTGTTAAGAACTGCTCTGTAAAGAAGTTACTCCCGATTATACAACGGAAAGTGGATACGGAATTGATCGTATATACCGATGGATTTAAAAGTTACGACGGACTGGTGAATTTCGGGTATCGGAAGCATTACAGGATTCATCATAGAAACAATGAATTTACTGTGGGACGAAATCATATTAACGGTATTGAAAACTTCTGGAGTATCGCTAAGGTTCGGCTTTCAAAATTCAGAGGAATTCACAAATCAACGTTTTATCTCCATCTGAAAGAGTGTGAATTCCGATTTAATCATCGTCACGAAAACCTCTATCAGATACTGTTAAAAATGTTCAGAAAACGACCCATTAACTTGTCTTGAACCTAAATTTTTTATCGAAATCTGTCGCAGAACACCCCGAGGCTTGCCACGGGGATGAATGCGTCCGACAGAGGGGGATGTAAGGGGGAGAGCGCAACATCCCCCTTTCCCGACAAGCTCCTTGCGGGATTTTGGTCAGACGATAAACTGTTGTAATGACATTAAAATGAACGAGTCTATAATACAACCTATCATCCGGTGCGGTGTCCGAAATATCGTAAAGATATTTTTCGGGAAGAGTGGCTGAGGGAACGTGCGGAACAGTTATTTCACGCGGCGGCAGAAGACGATGAAATTGAAATCATCGAGATAGAAGTGTCGCAGGATCATGCCCATTTGATGGTTAGTGTTGCTTCCAAACGTGGAATAGGAGAGGTTGTTCGAATATTCAAAAGTGTTGTCGCGAGAGAACTGTTCCGTGAGTTCCCGAGTTTAAAAAAACGACTTTGGAGCGGGGAGCTTTGGGAAGATGGATATTTTGCACGGACGGTTGGAGACCGGATGACGAGTGAGGTGATTCAGAAATACATTCAGCACCACCGTGAGGAAAAACAAGGAGCTACGTAGCTTGGTCTAAAGCTGCGTTAAAGATGCCCCGGGGCTTGCCACGGGGAGGTTCACTTTTGGCTGCTAGTTCATCACGAGTATAGAGTGATCCTACAATCTCACCTTGCCCCCATAAAACTGTCGAATTTTCAAGGGGATCTTTCGGCGAAAGTAGTAAATACCGTTTTTGACACTACAACATTTCATATCAACTACAATTAACACCTTTACTGCCTCCAAAGTGTAGTAAAAGTGTAGCAGTCTGAAAAGTATAACTTATTGAAAATTACATAGTTATCTATGAATCAAGAAGTTATCTCTAATGATCTGGAGGCAAGGGGAGTCGAACCCCTGACCTCTTGAATGCCATTCAAGCGCTCTACCAGCTGAGCTATGCCCCCATCAGGAAAGTACGGGGTTATATATGCAGCGTGCGTGTAAGTCAACGCTTCTTATTATATGAATCTTGCCTTCCGGCACGCCGGCGAATCATACTGCCGGCATCATGAGCAGACCGAGAAATCAGATTTCGTTTTCATGGCCGGCACCGGCACTGAATATTGTCCTGGTAGAGCCGGAAATTCCGCAGAATACCGGTAACATTGCACGCCTGTGTGCCGCGACCGGCACAATACTGCATCTGATTGAACCGCTCGGTTTCAGCCTAACCGACAAAGCGGTGCAGCGCGCCGGACTGGATTACTGGGACGCGGTGGAGGTGCACCGGCACTCAAATCTGGAACGTTTTTCTGCCGCCCTGCCCGGTGCGTGCCGGTTTTATTTCAGTACGTCCGGCACAAAAAATTATACGGAAGCGGAATTCCGGCCCGGTGATTACCTGATATTCGGCAGCGAAGGCCGCGGCCTGCCGCTCGATCTGCTGGCGGATCATCAGGAGTCGGTTTTTAATATCCCGATTCAACTGGATTGCGTCCGTTCGCTGAATCTTTCTAATGCGGCGGCAATCGTGCTGTATGAAGCGCTGCGGCAGTGCGCTCTGCACCGGAAAGAAATTCCGCCGGAGAAAAAAATTTGAACATTTTCTGATTTTAAATAGTCTGTCTGTTTATTCCTATTTTTAAATTTGAAGGAGAATCGCATTATGGCAGGCATTGAGGTGATTAACCAGAAAGTACGTGAAGAAAGCACATTTATTCCGGCACTCAAAGCGGAAATCGGCAAAGTTGTTGTCGGACAGAACGATCTGATTGATCGCCTGATCATCGGCATGCTTTCCAACGGCCATGTTCTGCTCGAGGGCGTACCGGGGCTGGCAAAAACATTAACAGTAAAAACACTTGCCGCCACGCTGAAAACAACCTTTCACCGGATCCAATTCACGCCGGATCTGCTGCCCGCCGACTTAATCGGCACACTGATTTACAATCCGAAAGACGCGGAATTTTTCACCAAAAAAGGCCCGGTGTTTGCGAATATTATTCTTGCCGACGAAATCAACCGCGCACCGGCGAAAGTCCAGAGTGCTCTGCTCGAAGCGATGCAGGAACATCAGATCACCATCGGTGATGAAACATTCCGCCTGCCTGAACCGTTTCTCGTTATGGCCACCGAAAACCCGATCGAACAGGAAGGAACCTATCCGCTGCCTGAAGCACAGGTCGACCGTTTTATGCTCAAGTTGAAAGTCGGTTATCCGTCGCGTGACGAAGAGCGCCGGATCCTCGACCGCATGGCGCGCACCGCAACTGACATTACCGTAAATCCGGTGATTGATCCTGACTCGATTCTGCGTGCGCGCCGCACCGTCGACGAAATTTACATGGATGACAAAATCAAAGAGTACATCCTCAGCATCGTCTTTGCCACGCGCGAGCCGGAAGCCTGCGGACTCGACATCAAAGAATATCTGCGTTACGGCGCCAGTCCGCGCGCCACCATCGCGCTCACCATCGGCGCCAAAGCCTTCGCCTTTCTGCAGGGCCGCGGCTACGTCACGCCGCAGGATGTCAAATCCATCGCGCCGGATATTCTGCGCCATCGTATCATCGTTTCTTATGAAGCCGAGGCCGAAGAACTGACCTCCGAAAACCTCATTGATACAATTCTGAGCGAAATTCCGGTGCCGTAACATTGCCGAACTCCGATTTCCGATTGCCGATTGGAAGTGTTGTGACCATGAATCAGAATGACCTTAAAAAACGAACGAAACAGTTTGCTTTGCGAATCTTGAAGCTGACTGCGGCGCTTCCGCGTTCACCGGAAGCGATTGTACTTCGCAATCAACTGGTACGTTCGGGAACATCCGTTGGTGCAAATTACAGAGCGGTATGTCGTTCCCGTTCAACCGCTGAATTCATTTCAAAACTCGGTGTCGTAATTGAGGAAGCGGATGAGTCCTGTTTCTGGATGGAACTAATGATTGAAAGCGGAATGCTGTCGAAAGAAAAAACTAGTGATTTGCTGAGCGAAGCCAATGAAATTACGGCGATCATGACCGCCGCGCGAAAAACCGCACAGGACAGAGTCTGATGGAAAGAATCGGAAATCGGAAATCGGAAATCGGAAATTCGCCGGCTTCACATCGCGAATTGCTGAAAAAGATACGGCGCATTGAGATCCGAACCCGCCGCGCGGTGAACGATGTGTTCGCCGGACGCTATCACAGCGTATTCAAAGGTCGCGGCATGGAGTTTGATGAAGTTCGCGAATATTGCCCCGGCGATGACATCCGATCAATCGACTGGAACGTCACCGCCCGCACCGGCGTGCCGCATGTTAAAAAATTTGTCGAAGAGCGTGAAATGACAGTCATGCTGATGGTTGATATCAGCGCATCGAACGATTTCGGGAGTACTGCACAACTGAAACGTGATCTTGCCGCTGAAACTGCTGCCATGCTTGCGTTTTCGGCGACGCGCAACAACGACCGCATTGGATTGATTTTATTTTCCGACCGCGTCGAAAAATTTATTCCGGCGCGCAAAGGCACGCCGCACGTTTTGCGAATCATTCGCGAAGTGCTTGATTACGAACCGCAGAATGCCGGCACCGATGCGCGGCCGGCGCTCGACTTTTTAAACCTGACCAATACGCGCAAAACCGTAGCATTTTTGATCAGCGATTTTATCTTCCCGCAATCCTGTGAACGCGAACTGAAAATCACTGCGCGGCATCACGACCTGATTGCCGTCTCGATCGCCGACCGGCACGAACGCGCGTGGCCGCGCACCGGAATTGTTGTATGGAAAAATCCGGAGACCGGAGAACATATTACGGTGGATACGTCCGGCGCCGCCGTCCGGCGCGCACTGCTGCTCGCGCAGGAAGAGCGGAGTGAAACACTGTATCGCGAACTGCGGCGCGCCGGCATGGATGTGGTTGAACTTTTTACCGGTGAACCGTACGACCGGGCCTTCATGAAATTTTTCAGGCAAAGGAGTGCGCGCAGATGAATTGTTTTATTCACCGCGAAAGAACACAAAAAACGCAAAGGAGTGTGATCAATGAACACGACTGACATTATGGCGTTATGTGATCAGATCAGAGAAACCGCTTATGCAATTCATCAATATCACGGAAACGGATATTTAGAAAAAGTGTATGAAAATTCACTGGCTCATCGGCTTAGAAAACTTGGTCTTGATGTTAAACAGCAGCACCGGCTGATAATTTATGATGAAGACGGTTCAGAAATCGGAGAATATTTTGCTGATTTGTTTGTCGAGAGTGTATTAATTGTTGAGTTAAAAGCCTGCCGGATAACAACCGATGAACACAAGGCACAGCTGTTAAATTATCTCAAAGGCGCCCGGATTGCGCATGGCCTTTTGATTAACTTTGGCTCCTTTAAATTTTCCATTCAAAAATTTGTAAAAAGTGATCCGTGCCCATCGTCCATTTTTAAAAATTTTCTCATTCCCTTTTTTGCGTTCCTTGCGCTCCTTCGCGGTTAATGAATGAAACAGTTATTCCCATATTTTATTTTGCTCCTACTCACCGGATGCCGTGAGCAGGCACCGGAATTGCTGCTGGAGGGTTTTACGGCGGATGCAACCATTTCGGCCAACGCCATTCACGCCGGCGACAATGTGGTGCTGACGTTTTCCGCGGTTCATCCGGAGGGCAGCGTTGTCCGTTTCCCGGCGCCGGGGAAAAACCGGGAAATTGTTGTACGCAACCGCGCAACGTCAACGGGAAGCATCACCGCCGGGGTTTTAAAAACGGAAGAGCAGATTCAGTTTACATCATTCCGTTTCGGCAGCTTCCCGGTATTTTCCGGCGCGGCGGTTTGTGTTTTCCCGGACGGCACTGAAACGCGGCTGGAGCTTCCGACGCCGGTGCTGCATGTTGAAAAACTAATAGACCCCGGTGATACAAAACTCTCCGATATTCGCGGCATTGTTAAACCGCCCCTGCGGCTTTCATGGAAACTGCTGGTGCTGCTGTTCGTTGGTATCACCGCCGTCGCCGCCGGAATCATTACACTGTTTCTGCTGCGCAAACCGCAACCCGCTTCCCGCGCTCCCGCCCCGCCGCCGCATACGATTGCGCGTCAGGCGCTGATTTTATTGAAGGCAAAAGAGTGGATTCCGGATCCGTTTTTCACTGAACTTTCATTCATCCTGAGAACATATTTGGAAAACCGTTTCAGCATTCACGCACCGGAATCAACCACCGAAGAGCTCACGCGTATGATGTCGTATGATCACCGCTTAAACCTGCGTGAACAGCAAATACTGCGCGATTTTATGGTCCGGGCCGACCTTGTTAAATTCGCCGCCGCCGGCGCTGAACAAAACGTAATGCAAACCGCGTTCAGTACCGTTGAAAGTTTTGTTGAACAAACAAAAGAAGAAGATTTTTTAACCGCGGATAACGCGGATGAAAAAATAAATCGGAAATCGGAAATCGGAAATCAAAAATGAGATTCGCTTATCCATATTTATTGTTTTTACTTTTGCTGGTTCCACAACTGGTGTGGTTACGGATTCGCCGGCGCGGAGCGGCGGTAAATTTTCCGAACGGCGATTTATTAAAAACGCTGCCGGTGACGGCGGCGGTTCGCATTCTGCCGCTGTGGACAGTTTTGTACGCGGCCGGTTTAATCTGTTTAGTTGTCGCGATTGCGCGTCCGCAGCGCGGCCTGCTTGAAAGCCGCGTGACTACCGAGGGCGTTGATATTGTTCTGCTGCTCGACCTTTCAACATCGATGGAAACACCCGATTTTTCGCGCGCCGGACAGCGGCAGACGCGCATTGATTCGGCGAAACAGGTGATCACCGATTTTATTGCGAAACGCAAAGATGACCGTATCGGCATGGTGACATTTGCCGCGCTGCCCTATTCCGTTGCGCCGCTTACGCTCGACCACAGCTGGCTGATGACGCGGCTGGCCGGCGTGCGCACCGGCATGCTGGAAGACGGCACGGCAATCGGCGACGGAATTGCGTCGGCGGTAAACCGTCTGCGCGACAGCGATGCAAAAAGCCGGATTGTTATTCTGCTGACGGACGGAATGAATAATCGCGGCGAGCTGTCGCCGGAGAATGCGGCATACGCCGCCGCCGCGCTCGGCATCAAAATTTATACGATTGGTGTGGGCGGCGGAATGCCGGTGCGGCAGGGCTTTTTTTCCTCCGCTGTTCAGGAGATCGACGAGGAGGTTTTAACACGCGTTGCCGAAATCAGCGGCGGGGAATTCTTCCGTGTGAAAGATTTGAAGACGCTCACCGGCGTTTATGACCGCATCGACAAACTTGAAAAAACAGAGATGGAAATGCAGCAGTTTACGCGTTTCGAGGAGATTGCCGGCGGCTGGCTGCTGGCGGCGCTGACGTTGTTAACGGTTGAAAAAGCAGTTTCACTTTCACGCTTCGGGAGGCTGCCAGAATGAAATTCGGCGCACCTGAATTTTTAAAATGGCTTCTGCTGATCCTGCCCCTGGCAGCTCTCTTCATAATGCTGCACCACCGGCGCGCGGCACGGCTGGCGCAATTAATTGCCGCCGGCAGCTGGCGCAAGGTAATCGCCGGTTTTTCAACCGGGCGTGGCGCGCGGCGGACAGCATTACGAACCGCAGCGCTGTTCTTCGTTCTGCTCGCGCTCACGCGTCCGCAGTGGGGCACGCGCTGGGAGGAGGTAAAGCACCGCGGACTTGATATTATCATCGTACTCGATACATCACGCAGTATGCTCGCTGAAGATATTAAGCCCAACCGGCTGCAGCAGGCGAAGTGGGCGGTGCGCGATTTTGCACGCAAACTGAACGGCGACCGCGTCGGACTGGTCGCCTTTGCCGGCGGCAGCTTTCTGCAATGTCCGGTCACGGTGGATTACGCCGCATTCACGATGATGCTGAACGATCTTTACGCCGGAATTATCCCGCGCGGCGGCACCGCCATTGAACAGGCGCTGCGTACCGCGATTAACAATTTTGACGAACAGTCCAGCGCCGACCGCGTGATCATTCTGATCACCGACGGCGAAGATCACGAAGGCGATCCGCTGCGCGTTGCGGAGGAGTTGCGCCGGAAAAATATCAAACTGTTTTCTGTCGGCGTCGGCACGCCGGACGGCGGACTGATTCCGGCAGAAGAAGGGTATGTGAAAAACACGCAGGGACTCGTTGTAAAAAGTTCGCTGAACGAGGCGCTGCTTGAAAAACTCGCGTCCGGCTCCGGCGGTTTTTATGTGCGTTCCGCCCCCGGCGATTTCGGACTGGATCGAATTTATAAGTTCGGTATCGCCGGACTTCAGCGCGACGAACAGGAAACGCGCATGGCGAAAGTGTATGAAGAGCGGTTCATGTGGTTTGCCGCCGCCGCTCTGCTCCTGTTAACTGCTGAAGGGTTGTCGCTGCTGCGCTCGCCGAAAGCGCTGGTGCTGATTCTACTGTGTTTTGCACCGCGCACCGATGCCGCCAGCTGGACAAAAGAATTCCGGCGCGGAGAGTACACCAATGCGCTTGAAATGTTGACCGGCGAAGAAGCGAAACCGGCGGATGTGAGAGAATATAATCGCGGTGTGATATTATATCGCATGGACGATTTCTCCGCCGCCGAAAAAGCGTTCGCTAATGCCACCGCACAGGCAACCGGCGAAAAACTCCGGCAGCGCGCGCTGTATAATCGCGGCACGGCGCTGTTCCGGTCGGCACACGCGGTGCAAAGCGATCCGGAAAAACCGGCGGCGCCATTTGATCTCGCAGCGCAGGCGGCGGCGCAGTTCGAAGAGGCGCTGCTGTTAAACCCCGATGACGAACCGGCGAAAAAAAATCTGGAACGCAGTGTGATGTTTATCATTGCCGGCCGGATTCACTCAGCGCGTACGCTGATTCAGTCGGCGGATGAGCTGCTTAAAGAATTTCAGGCCAAATCGGCGCAGACAAATTACAGCAGCGCCAAAAACCTGCTGACGCCGGTGCTGGCCGATTTTTCGCCGGAAAATCCGGATGCCACGCGACTGCTGCAACACGCCGAAGAGCGGCTGGCATTTCTTGCGCTGTCGGTTGATTTAACGAAACAGGAAATGGCCGCCGCGAAACAATTTATTGATGAATACAACTATAAAGAAGCCGCCGATATTATGCTGGACGATAAACCGCAGCGCCGGCTGGCGTTTGATCTGGATGAAAAACTCGCGCAGGAATTTTCGCAGCTCATTCAAAATAATATGAATGTAATCCATATTGTTTATCCTGATAATCCGCTGAAGCCATGAAACGTAAAATTTCCATTTTAATACTGGCGGCCGCCTTGAATTCCGGCGCAGAAACCGCGGACGAGTGGTTCAATAAAACTGCGCGCGAATATATCTACAGCCACACCGCAGAAGCGAGTAATCTGGTTTATCAGGCACTGGCAGATTATCCCGGTGATGAAAAGCTGTTAAAATTAAAAGAGCTGATCGAACAGCAGCAGGAACAGCAACAGCAAAATCAGGACCAGCAGAATAACGAGAATCAAAACGATCAGTCAGATTCGTCCGATCGGACTGATCAGCAACAAGATCAATCAGGTCAAGAAGAACAGCAGAAAGAAGAAAACTCTCAGGAACATGAAGAGCCGGCGGAACAGAATCCGGCAAAAGAGCAACCGGCAGAACGTCAGCCCGGTGAAATGAGTGAAGAGGAAGCGATGCAGCTCCTCGACGCGATGAAACAGAATGAACAGGACCGGCGCGCCAATCTGCACCCTTATCTCGGACCGCCGGTGCGTGTTGAAAAGGATTGGTGAGGAGATGCTATTGAAGAGTTACGACTGCCGCTTGCTGGTTTTAATTTCTGCCCTGGCGCTCAATGCGTTCTGCTTTGACGCGGTGATGAAAATTCAACCGCCGGTGATCGGGTTGAATGAGCAGGCGCAACTGACGATTGAAGTCCGCCAGGCAAATAACGCTCAGCCGCCGGCGATCCCGGATGTTCCGGGATTAAAGATTAATTTCAGCGGACAGCAGACGCACATGAACTGGATCAACGGGAAATCAGACAATTTTGTTTCGTTCAACTACACAGTTTATCCGCAACAAACCGGCGCGTTTCAGATCGGCCCGTTCGAGTATAAAACCGGACGGGAAAGTAAAATGCTGCAAGGTGAAATACGCGTGGTCAGTAATGCCGGCAGCGCACAGCAAAGCGAAAGCTGGAGCGATTATCTTTTTGCGCGCATCTCCGTCGACCGTGCGACGGCATACATCCAGGAGCCGTATGAACTGACGCTTGAAATTTATACGCGTCCCGAAATTCAGCTCACCGGAAATATTAATCTGGCTGGCGATCACATCGCTGGACTGGCGTGGCAGCAGGCCGGCGAAACCAGAGAAGTGTTTCACAATACCGTTTTTAACGTTCGGCGGTTTCGCGCCGGTACGCGCGCGATCAGTTCCGGTACAATTCAATATGCGCCGGTGATTACGGTTCAGGTGGCGGTGCAAAATCAGAACCGCCGGCAGAACCGTGATCCGTTCGCCGGATTTTTTTCTGATCCGTTTTTCCACGGCACTGAAACGCGGCCGGTTGACATTCCGGCGGAACCGGCGGTGATTGAAATCAAACCGCTGCCGGCCGACCGTCCCGACGGCTTTACCGGCGGCGTCGGACAGTTTGTATTTCAGACCGACGCCCAGCCGCGTGAAGTGCATCCCGGTGATCCGGTTACACTGACGATGAAAATCACGGGACGCGGAAATTTTGACCGCATTACTGCGCCGGCGCTGCCCGCCGAAGCACCGTTTCGCATGTACGGCGAACCCTCTAAAAAACAGGATGAAACCGGCGTTCTGTTTGAACAGGTCATTTCGCCGCGCGATGCAAATGTTACTGAAATTCCGGCGCTTACCTTTTCATTTTTCGACACGCAAACGGGCGAATATACCGTGCTTCACAGCGCACCGATCCCGCTCACGGTAAACGCAAGCGAAAATTCCACCGCGCAGCTTTTCGCCACAAAAGAAATCATCATCCAGCCGGCACCGGATACGCCGTTTGCAACGGAAAGTGATTTGCAAAAAATTGAAGCGTTTGTCACGAAACTGTGGAACACGGTCCGTCCGTGGCTGTGGACACTTCCGGCGGCGGCCGGGCTGTGGCTGATTCTTTTCGTCGCGCGCAAAATTTATTTCCACCGCAAAAAAGATATCGCGCGCGCGCGCCGGCAGAAAGCGCCGAAAGCGGCGCGGCGCGCACTGCGCGCGGCTGACTACGCGCGGCGGCGCAACGACAGCAAAGCATTTTATGATTCGCTGTGGAACGCCCTCGCCGATTATTTCGGCAACCGTTTGAATCTGCCGCCGGGCGATGTTACTGCCGATATTGTACTGCGCTCGCTCGAACAGGAAAATTTCAGTGCAGAATCTGTTGCAGAACTGCGGATAATTTTTGACAGGGTAGAGATCAGCCGTTATGGAATCGACGCCGCTAAAACCCCGGAGGAGATGAAAGCGGTACAACGGTCCCTTGAACAGATTTTAAAACACTGTGAAAAAAGGTTATGATTGCGGTTTTCACTCTTGGAAAACCGGTGCAAGAAAGAATAGAGTATATTTTTAGTATGAATTTTTCGAATAACAATAATTTTAAAAGTACGGCGTGGCTGTGGTGGATCGCTTTCATCTCCATCGCCGTTGGCGTTGCTGCATTTTTTGCACTCGAACCGTTTAATTATAAGAGCAACATTGAAAACATCCGTATTGCACTCGGTATGGTATTCGGAATTTGTATCCCCGGTATTTGTATCATTATCGGTACGTCCCGGAAGTGGTTTGATTAAAACCCGCCGGCTGATTCCGCAGTGCGGATCGTTATTAACAAATAAGCGCAGTATCATTTGTGTAAAATATTTATAGACCGGTATTGCTGATTTATGAATTAATTTCTATAAATCTCTATATTTTCATGAAACCGGATCGTCCAATTTTGCCTGCCCGTGTCCTGCAGCGCATTCGCCAAAGCTATCGCAGTTCATACCCGCTGGATGTGCTTGAGGTGACTGCCGCCGGGTGCTGCCCGACGGAAACCAAGCCGCTGGATCTGCCGGCACTCGACAGCGCACGCGCACATGCGCTCTCCGAAGCTGTGCGCTGGGGTGAACCCTATACATTTTTCCTGCTGCCGAATGTAATCAGCTGGATCATTCCGGTGGTGAAAGATAATGAAATTCTCGGCGGTCTGCTCGGCGGCGCGGTCATGCCGGATGATGATCCGTATGAACGGCTTGAAAGCGTCAATCACCTCGCGAGCGCCGGCTGTTCACGTGAAGCAGCCGAACAGTTTATGAAGTCGCTGCCGGTCTGGACAAACCGCGATCAACCGCAAAAAGCGGCCGAATTTTTGTTTGCGCTCACCTGCTGTGAAGTGAAGTGGGATATGATGCTGCTCAGTGAAAACCGGAAAAAAGCGTTGCGGCAGCGGCAGATTGCCGAAGAAATTCACCGGCGGAAACAGGGACCGGCAAACCGCACACTGATTGATGATGAGCGCCGTCTCCTTTCGCTAATGAAGGCCGGCGATCAAAAAGGCGCACGACGCGAACTGAACAAAACACTCGGCGCACTGTTTTCACACACGGCCGACAATCTTCTGCTTAAAGCACATGTAATTGAAATGATGGGGTATCTGGTTCGCAGTGCACTTGAAGACAGTCCGCACATGAGTCCGCTGATTGAAAAAAATCATGCCTGGATGAAAAATGTTATCGATGCCGAAGATTTCGAACAGCTTTCCGACGTCGTTGCCGATGCCCTTGACGATTTTATGCGTAATATTTATCTGCAAGGACACCGCAGTGTAAATGAAACCGTCGCGCGGATTCTCAATTATCTCGGCGATAACTTTCATGAAAACATCACGCTCGAGGCTGTTGCTAACGAAGTATCGCTGAGCACATTCCGCATTGCGCATCTCGTTAAAGAATCCACCGGCAAAACTGTTTTACAGCACGTTCATCAACTGCGCATTCGCGAAGCGCAGCGATTGCTCGAACAAAGTGATTTAAGCTGCACCAATATCGCCTATGAGGCCGGCTTTGGCGACCAAAGTTATTTCATCAAACAATTCCGCAAACAGCTCGGCATCACCCCTGCTAAATACCGCCGCCTCTATCATTCACAAAAAAGTCAGCCGGAAGAATAATTTTATTCCGCTAAAAACTTCTCCGGTTCTTTTTATTTTTTCCGCCGACGGAAAATGGTTTATTACCTGACACATGAAATACCGGCCAAAACATATTGCTGAATATATCGCAGTGCGGGCAGCGCTGGCGGTGATCAATATCTTGCCATTGCGCGCGGCGCTGGCATTGGGCTGGCTGGCAAGCGTACTCTTTTTTTATGTTTTCCGGTTCCGTACCGCTAAAGCAGTGGCACGGCTGGAAGAGGTTTTCGGCGATCGTTTTTCGCCGCGTGAACGCCGGCGGATTGCGCGGCTCTCGTTCCGCAATCTCTGTTTTAACGCCGTTGAATCGGCGCGGTTTTATAAATTAACACCCAAAAAATTAAAACGCATGCCGTTCTATCAAAGCATCGAAGACTTTCACCGGGAGCATAAAAACAGCGGCCCGCTCATTCTGGTTACGGCGCACATGGGAAATTGGGATCTTGCCGGAGTCGGATGCAGACTGGCCGGTATGCCGATTTTTTCCATTGCGCGCCGGCAGAAGAATCCGCTGACGGATAAGCTGCTGAATAACATGCGCAATGCCACCGGCATGGAGGTGATTCTGAATGATTCGCGTGTGCTCCAGAATGTGGTACGCAAACTGAAAGCCGGCGGCGTGCTGGCGATTCTGCCGGATGTCCGCTCACAAACCGAGGCATTGACAATTGATTTCCTCGGCGGCAAAGCCAACCTCGGCGCCGGTGCGGCGCTGTTTGCACAACTGGCCAACTGCCCGGTTTATACAGCGATTCTCATCCGTCATGGCTGGACAAGACATGAAGCCAAAGTATTCGATCCGATCACTCCCGATCCCGCGCTTGACCGCCATGCAGACCGGCAGCGCATTATGCAGACTGTAATGACCCATATTACCGAAGAGGTTTTTAAACACCCTGAGCAGTATTTCTGGTTTAACAAGCGCTGGGTAATGGATCCGTTTACGAAAAAATAAGGTTCAAGACAAGTTAATGGGACGCTTTCTGAACATTTTTAACAGTATCTGATAGAGGTCTTCGTGATGATGATTCAATCGGAATTCACACTCTTTCAGATGGAGATAAAACGTTGATTTGTGAATCCCTCTGAATTTTGAAAGCCGGACCTTAGCAAGACTCCAGAAGTTTTCAATACCGTTGATATGATTGCGTCCGGCAGCAAATTCATTCTCCCCATGATGAATCCTGTAATGCTTCCGGTAACCGAAATTTACCAGGCCATCGTAACTTTTAAATCCATCGGTATATACGATCGATTCTGTATCAACTTTCTGTTGTATAATAGGAAGTAACTCCTTTACAGAACAGTTTTTAACAACCTGAGTGCAGACCCGGTCTTTTCGTTTGATCAATCCAAACACAATGGTTTTTCCTTTTGCGCCACGACCGCGAATTCCTCGTACACGCCGGGCACCGAAACAGCTTTCATCCAATTCGAATTCACCGCATTTAAAGGGCTTTCCAGCTCACCGCATTCAGCGACCCGCTGGCGTACCGCAGAAATAATCCGGTTGATTATGTTGCGACTCAACCCGGTAAGAACGGCCATCTTGGATGCTTCAATATCCACCGAGAAGCAGCGGATAATCCGCCGGAAATCGTGCTCCGAAATCCGTGAATGGAAAATATATTTATTACTCATTTCAAGACAACATCTTAAGGGCTATATCAACCCTGTTAACCTGTCTTGAACCTTTTTATTTTCCGGGTTAACTTCCATAAAATATCCCATAATCCGGTCAAAAAGAAAGCCGATCGAAAGTCATCAATCGGCAACCGGCTGAAATGCACCGGGCTCCGCTAGAGCATTTTAAATTAATGTATAGCCGCAAAAATGCGCAAAAATCGCAAAATAATTATGGGCCGAATGATTGATAAACCGCAGAGCGCACTGAGAACTTTTCAACTCTCAACTGTAAACTGAAAACCCTGAACACGGAACGCGGCGAGGGCGCCGCGTCTACTATACTCTGCCTCTCTGCTAATCCCTAATGCCTGATGCTTGCTGCACAACTTCCGTGTGTGTTGTGTATCCCGTGGTTTAAATATCTGCGTTCATCTACGTTATCCGCGGATTTCCCAAGGCAGGCAAAGGTGCCTGCGATACATTACACTTTTGTGTGTTTTTGTGTTTTTTGTGGCTATAGTTTTTCTTAATACGCTCTAATGCGGAGCAATGGAGTGCAGTTTAAAAAGGCCCGGATCCGGCGGCTCATTTCTGAACCCTGTTAAACAAGGTGGGCGCCCTCAGAATAAAGGCGGAATACGCCAGTACCGTCCTGAGCGCCCTAAGTATTTCGCTATCGGATCAGAAAATTATTGCCGATCCGGACGGGCTGAATTGTTTAAAGAACATCGTGAAAACCTCATGTTTCACGGTTTTTATATTAAGGGTTTTCTATGATGAAAGTCAAGCCGCAGTTTACAAAACTCTGTGAAGCAACGTAAAAATGGTTGCATTAGGCGGCCGCAATGATTTTTACACCGACTTTATGCGGTCTTCAAAGCGGGTGATGTCACCAAAGAAGTTCATTTCAACTTCACCGGTAGGTCCGTTACGGTGCTTGGCGATATCAACAACAGCGAGGTTTTCGTCTTCACAGCTTTTGTCGTAATATCTGGGGCGGCGCAATAAAAGTACAACATCAGCATCCTGCTCAATGGCGCCGGAATCGCGTAAATCGGATAAACGCGGCTTGTTATCGCGTCCGCTCTGTTCCGGCGCACGGCTGAGCTGGCTGAGGATGAGCACCGGCACATTCAATTCTTTTGCCATGGCCTTGATGCCATTTGAAATAGAAGCGGTTTCCTGCTGACGTCCATCGCGCGCGCGGCGTTTGTCATGCAGCAGCTGAAGATAATCAATCACGATTAAGTCTATGCCGTAAACTCGTTTCATGCGGCGTGCACGCGCGCGCAAATCCATGATATCAAGTCCGGCGGAATCATCGACCACAATGGGTGCTTTCCCCAGTTTATCTGCGGAAGAACCAAGCCGCGCACAATCTTCAGCAGAATGATAATCTTTCCACGCCGGCACACGGGCGTGACTGAAGAGCATACGCCGGACCAGCTGCTCCTGCGACATTTCAAGACTGAATACGCCGACGGCGTATTTGCCGCCGCCATCCGGTTTATCCGCCATTGCTGCACGTTCGGCAATGTTCATAGCCAGTGAAGTTTTTCCCATAGACGGACGCGCGGCAAGTACGATCATATCGGTGTTGTGCAGCCCTCGCAGCTGTTTGTCCAAATCAATGTATCCGGTGGGAACACCATCGGACATGCTGATGCCGTCAATAATTTTGCCGGCAATGTTGCGAACGGTTTCTGGCCAGTTTTCTTTAGAAACTCCTTGGGTGTCGTTCAGTTCGAAAAAGTCCTGCTCAACACGCGCAAGCAGTTCTTCGACACTTTCGTCGTCGGTTAACGAAAAGCTGCGGTCAATAGTCTCGGTAGCCTTCGAAATGATTTTCCGGAGCAGATGTTTCTGCTTAACAAATTCAAGGTAAAATTCGGCGTGAGCGGCGGTCGGCGTACTGTCAAGCAATCCTTCAAGAAATGCATAGCCGCCGACAACATCAAGTTTTCCAGAAGTTTTAAGGCTTTCGCCGGCTGTAAGGAGGTCGATGGCCTGCGCGGCCTGATACATATCACTGATATGCTCAAATATCAGCCGGTGCGCAGGAATATAGAATGAATCGGCGGAAACAGACTTCATCGAACAAAGTTCGATGACACGAACAGGATCAATCAGAATAGAACCGAGAACACCGCGTTCAGCCTCCTCGCTATAGGGCGGAAGACGGCGCCCGCTCTGATCGATCAGGCCCATTATTCCTCAACGATCCAGACCTTTACTGCCGTTTTGACTTCAGGATGCAGTTCAATATCTACGTCATATACGCCGAGTTCGTGTAACGGGGCAGCTAGTTTAATCTGATTTTTATCAAGCTTAAGGCCCTGCTCTGTGATTTTTTCTACAATCTGCACAGCACCGACGGAACCGAAGAGTTTACCGCTCTCCGTTGTTTTGACAGTGATGGTACAGGAAATATTTTCAAATTTTTTCGCCAGTTCTTCGGCAGCAAATTTTTCTTTGCGCAGCATTTCAAGACGTTCCGCACGCTTCTTTTCGATCTGCCGTTTTTTGCCTTCCGTTACCGCAGCCGCTTTGCCTTTCGGGAAAAGATAGTTGCGCGCATAGCCGTCCGCTACGCGAACCACATCACCTTCGATTCCGAGCCCCGGAACCGCATCCATTAATAAAACTTCAACAGCCATTTCTGTTTTCTCCTAAAATTAGCGTAAAAAACCCATCACGCGTGCCTGACGGATCGCCCGTTTAATCTGACGCTGCTGCCTGGAACTGATACCGTTGTAACGCCGCGGCAGAATTTTGCCGCGATCAGTCATAAACTTACGCAGCATCTCTGCGTCTTTGTAGTCGATTTCAGTAACGCCTTCGAGAGGCTTTTTATCATCTTTTTCGTATGCCATACTGTAACCTTTCCTTATTAAAAGGGGATATCATCATCGTCTGCCGCGCCATCCTGCGGCGGCATCATATTCTGCGGAGCGTCAGCCATCTCGGCGGATTTACGCGGCGAGCCGAGAAACTGCACACGATCCGCACGCACCCTCAACTTACTGCGTTTTTCGCCCTGCTGATTTTCCCACTGGTCGAGTTTTAAACGGCCCTCAATAAAAACCGGTGAACCTTTGCGCAGATATTCGGCGCAGGTTTCTGCCTGACGCGCCCACACCTCAACATCTACAAACACAGTGCTTTCCACCGTTTCACCGGCTTTGTTTTTATAGCTTTCATTCACTGCCATGCCGAGCTCGCCGACGGCAGTACCGGACGGCGTATAACGCACCTCGGGATCGCGGGTCAGATTGCCCATTAGAAAAACTCGATTCAGCGTCGACATAATTTACGCCTCCTGCGCGACGGCTTCATCCTTTTTCATAAATTGCGCACGGAACACATCGCTGACCAGTTTCAAGCGGTATTTAAATGCACTGATCTGTTCGCCGTCTAGACGAAACATGATCACCACATAGATACCGGCTTTCGTTTTATGCATCGGGCGCGCAAACGAACGTTTACCTAAACGGGTTGTGCTTCCCAGCGTACCGCCAAGCTTTTCAAGCTCAACCTTTACGAGGTCGATCGACTGGTCAAGCTGCTCTTCTTCCAATGTTTCCGGGAAAATAAAAAGTCCCTCATACAGTGTCATCAATGTTTTCTCCTTACTCCTGTCCTCTGTTAAAATAATTCATCGCCGGTTCAATCCCTGCGCAGCAAACCATTTCAACAGCATCTGCCGCGCGCCGGATTGTTTCACTCAGTCCTGCCCACTCCTCTTCTGAGAATACGCCAAGGACATAATCCGAAAGCGGCATATTATCAGGTTTCTTTCCGATGCCAACCCGAATTCTATTGAAAGCATTGCCATCGAGGGCGTCGATTACTGACTGCACCCCGTTGTGCTTTCCTGCCGAACCCTGCGCACGAATACGCAACTGGCCGAAGCCGAGTGCCACATCATCAAAAACTACAATCAAATCATCTGTTCCGCATTTTTCTCGGCGAAGAAATGATGCGACAGCAGCACCACTCCGGTTCATATAAGTTTGCGGTTTTATCAGCCGCACCGGCGCAGCATCAATTCTGCCTTTGGCAATCAGTGCCGGTATCCGCCAGCTCCGGCGAAACCGGATGCTCATGCGCTGTGCGAGCTCATCAAGAACCAGAAATCCAATGTTGTGGCGGGTGTTTTCATAGCCCAGCCCCGGATTGCCGAGCCCGGCGATAATCTTCATTCAGGAACTCCGCAGTTACTCTTCGTCTTTTTTCTCGCGGATCACTTCCGGCTCAGCAGCGTCGTCAGCAGCCTTGTCTTCACTGACGGTTTCCTCCTCAGCCCTCGGGACATAAACGGTTGCAACTGCCGTTTTTCCAGCTTCCAGAATCTTATATTTATCACTTTTCGGAATATCCTCTACTGTGAGAATTTCCTCCAGCTTAATCGCGGAAACATCCACTTTTACCTGCTCGGGAATATCCGCCGGAAAACATTCAATCTCAATTTCATGCAGCAGCTGTTCGAGAATACCGCCCAGCTTGGCACCTTCTGCTTCGCCGACAAGCTCAATCAATACGCTGACGCGCAGTTTTTTATCCATTGCTACTTCCTGCATATCAACATGTTTAACACCGCCGGACAGTGCATTACGCTGAATCTCTTTCAGTAAAACCGACTCTTCTTTCTGCCCGTCGATCTGAATCGGAATCATCACCTGCTCACTGGCATGACGATGAAGCATCTGTTCAAACTCGTGCTTGGGCAGAGAAACGGCGCGGACTTCACGACCTTTGCTGTAGATTACGCCCGGGATCCAGCCTTCACGGCGCAAGCGGCGGGAAGCGGCGGAACCTTTCCGGTCTCTGCTTTTCACTGCAATTTTTGTGCTCATATTTTTGTCTCCTCAATTTATCCTGAAAAGTGATGTGATCGAATGATTTTTATGAATGCGGTTAATGGCGTCTGCCAGCAGTTCCGCTACGGAAAGAATCTTAATTTTCGCACCGGTGTCGCACCGCGGCGGGATACTGTTGGTCGTCACTATTTCATCAATCGGTGAATCATTCAGGCGTTCAACTCCCTTGCAGTTCAACAGTGAATGCGTCACCGCCGCCCGGATTGATTTTGCACCGGATTCTTTCAGCAGATTAGCTGCGGCCGTCAGCGTTCCTGCGGTCGACGTCATATCATCCACCAGCAGCGTATTACAACCGGCGACATCACCAACGAGGTGCGTGGCTGTTACACACTCCGCATTTCTGCGTTCTTTGCCAACCACTGCCACACCGGCATTCAGCAGATCGGCGTAAGCTGAGGCCATTTTCATGCCGCCGGTATCCGGCGCAACCACCACCAGATTATCCAGATTCTGTTCGCGCAAATATTTCACCATGACCGGTGCTGCATATAAATGGTCCACCGGAATATCAAAAAAACCCTGGATCTGCTGCGCGTGCAAATCCATTGTTAAAACACGGTTTGCACCGGCGGCGGTGAGCAGATTGGCAACAAGTTTTGCAGTAATCGGAACGCGCGGCTGATCTTTGCGATCCTGGCGCGCATAGCCGTAAAACGGCAGAACCGCCGTAATGCGCGTAGCAGAAGCCCGCTTCGCCGCATCAATCATAATCAGCAGTTCCATCAGGTTTTCATTCGGCGGATAAGACGTCGGTTGAACAATAAACACATCATCGCCGCGCACGTTTTCGACGATCTTCACGAAAATCTCGCCGTCCGGAAAACGGCTGATCTGAACATCACACAGACTTTTTCCTGCTTTTTCGGCAATCTGTACGGCCAGTTCCGGATGAGCAGTTCCTGCCAGAATTCTCACGTTTCATTTTCCTTATATAAGCGCTGACTTTTTGCCCGACTAGGACTTGAACCTAGACGCCAAGAATCAAAATCTTGTGTGCTACCATTACACTATCGGGCAGTGATCTCCAAATAAAAACACTTCTCCCTTTTTAGAGAAGCGTGAAACCCTAGAAAGAAGCCCCTCTGTTGTCAAATTCAAAGCGGGAAAATATCGAACGTGCACTTAAAAGTCGCAAGTCAGTGAACCTTTTCTTCGCCCCTGATTTTAGATTTTCAGATCTGCGGCATGCTGGCTTTTCATTCCCAAAACAATAACCGGAAGAAACCGGCAGCGGAATCCGCCGGAACCTGAACCGTCAGTTCCGTGCAATCGCCGGAATTCACAGTGGAAATAATTTCCGGTGCGGCATTGTGCCAGCTGTCGGGATTTAATAAACCGCCGCAATGTTGCAATTCAACCCGTCCGAGCGCACGCCGGTGTATACGGTACCGGAACTGAAATACCGGCTCGCCGTAAACATTTGCTGCCGGCATCATTGTAAATTCTGAAAAATCGGAACTGCTGTTCGGATTCGTGCCGTTCATAAATTCCTGAAAATTGCTGACGCCGTCGCCGTCGGAATCCAGGCGCATATCCGTTGGAATTCCATTAGTTGCGCACCACTGTACAAACGTCAGCGGCGCATTTGAGGCACCGGCGGCGACAATTTTAAAATCAACAAATACTTCCGCTGCCGGCGCGTACGTTTCATCACCGGATTGTGTTGCGCGCAGACGCACACTGCCGGTTTCATTGCCAATCGTTAAAACAAGCGTATTTGTATCCACCATTACACTCACCGGTCCGGAATAGACTTCAACATCAACCGGCAGCCCGCTATTGGCCGTCGTTTGTAACTGCAAGTTTCCACCGCCGGAAATCTGATTAGGCACCGGCGCAAAATAAATATGCTGCACTTTTTCGGCGACGGTGAATGAACGAATGACCGGCGACGCCGGTGCAAACATTTCATCGCCCGGTTGATCCGCTTGCACCATAATGATTCCAGCACCGGTAAACGTCAGCGCATTATTCGTTACAACTGCCGGTCCGCTGCGGATGGAATATTTTACCGGTAATCCGCTATCCGAAGCTGCATTTAATGTAATTGATTCAGTTGAAAGTTTATAATTCGGAATCTCTGGGAAATGGATTGTCTGCAATGTCCCATTTAACGGCATTTGATGCAATACACCGATAGCATCCAGGTCAAATCCAGGACTTCCCAGTGTGGGATATGGATCATAAATAACAGTACCAGCTGTATCCTTAGCAGACCCATCGCCGACGATATCAATCAATTTGACATAACCTACATTGTTTAAATCAAGATAAGGAAAATTATCCGCTAGCGATTGCGCATATTCATGCGTAAAAAATGCCGGTTTACTGATGATCACACCGTCTTTAATCGTAATGGCATCATAGGCTTCCTGCAATTCACTTAAATCAAACGGATGCCCATAGCCTTGGCAATATTTAGATGCCAGCCCGTAAATATTCCGTGTATCCAGTGATCCATAATTCGGAATCGGATTCGGTGTCGCGGAATAATTAGGAAACCGGCAAAAATGAATACCGTCAGAAGAAACTTCAACCCAGGCTAATTCCAGCCAATCGTTTCCGTCGCTGAAAGAAGTAAATCCGTTTTCAAATACCGCAAAATCGAACCCTTCGCCGTTAATAATCGGCTGAGAAAAGGTTAATGTGATTTGCCCTGCGTCGCCGATGCAAACAATATCATACGCATCTCCAAAAGCTTTTCCTAATGCTTTTTCCGGCGTTTTCCACATATCAGCACAGCCTGTTCCGGCAATAAAATTTGTATATCCATCCGCCCAGCCGATAAACCGGGAATCATCTTTATGAATCGCCGTACTGCCGGGCTGGCCGGCGCGCGGGGGAAACGGCATCATTTCCCACGGAGCACGCGGCGCGGCAGAAATGGAAATAGCTGCTATCATTGTAATGAATAATGTTATTATTTTCATCTCAGAACTCCAAACTTGCTCCACCATAAAACGCTCTGCCTGTTCCGGGATAATAACCGCCGAGATATGCCGATGATGCATAAATTTTATCAAACAGGTTATCCACTTTAAAAAACAGCTTGAGATTTTTTGTCACCTTAATGTCGGCACGAAGTCCAACCAGATCATACTGCCAAATGGATGATTTTATATTCTCATTATCAAAATCGCCGCCGGCATACTGCTTTGTGAACCACTGATATATTCCGCTGAGGCGTACCTTCGGATGCGGTTCAGCCCACAACGATACAAAACCGTGAATTTCCGGCACTAATGGGATTTTTTTGCCGCGTGGAACCTCCTTTCCGTTATACTCTCCATCGATAAACCGCGCCCGAACCAGTTCTGTCATGCACATTACGCCATAATTCTCTTTTTCGTAACGGAACATTAAATCCGCGCCCAGCCGCTCCGTTTCACCGATATTCGCATTCTGAAAGTCCCATCTTCCTGCATCGGCATTGTAGGTTTGCGTATAAGCGATTTCGTCATCCATCATCAGATAAAAGAACGTTGCAGATGCTTCCCAGTTATCTTTACGACATTTAACACCCAGCTCGAAATTATTACCGGTTTCAGGATCAAGATCGCTGTTAAACGGCGGCATCATTGGATATCCCTGAAAAGACATCATCTCATCCAGCACCGGATAACGGTAAACAGTATTATAACGTCCCCACACACTGAAAGAATCGGTTACGCGCCAGGTCAGTGAAAGTTCTGCCGCCAAACCGTGCTTAACCACACTGTCATCAAATGATTCCCCTTCAACCAGTTCCGGATCTGGAGAATAATTAGGATTTGGAATAAACGGCGGCGCACCGGGAATATGCGCCCATGGATTCGGAATATACGGATCGCCGTCTGGCATTTTATGCTTCAGGTTTTTCCCTTTGGTATACGCCACTTCATAACGGGCTCCGGCGCCAAATGTGAACAGATCCATCCATGTTTTTTTTGCCATTATGTACGGACCGGCAGTAATACGATAAAGCTCTGCATGACTGGTAAATTTATTTCGAACAACAGTGTCGCCCGTGGCACCTTCATGATCCAATTCATCATATCGCAAATCAACACCGGCAATTATTGAATTGCTTTCGGTGCCGAATTCAATTCTTGGCGTTAGCGAAGCACCACGATGATCCGATTCGGAAGACATTGCGCTCATCTGGATATCGTAGGAGCGCCAGTTAAACCCGCCGTTAACAAAAAAACCGCCCCAATCCGTTTTACCTTCCCATATCGCAGAAAAACGTCCGTTATCAGTTTTTCCATCTTCATTACCATCGCTATACGAATGAGTTGGGTTGTTTTTGATTTCGCTGTAAATTAATAAGTTAGGAAGTTTATAATAGCTTTCACCGCCGGACGCCCGGAATGTTAGCGTCTGGTTTTCATTTAAATATCCACCAATATATCCGTTAATATTTTTTGCCCATGATTCGGAATTTTCACGGAACCCGTCGTCACGCTGAATCATTACACCGGCGCCGCAATAAACATTCCCGATACTGGCAGAACCGCTTGCAGAATATTCCTCAAAGCCGAAACTGCCGGCAGTTGCTTTCAGTTGTGCACCGGGATCTCCGCCTTTACGGGTTTTGATATCCACCACACCGGAAAGCGCATGATTACCGTATAACACACTCTGTCCGCCGCGGTGGACTTCGATGGACTCAATATTATAAAGGCCAAGCTGCTGCCAATCCAGCGTTCCCATGTCCGCGCGATTCATCACCTGCCCGTCAACCAGCACCAGCACGCGCAAGCCGCTGTTTTCACCGAAGCCGCGCATCGCCAGTTCACCGGTATTTGCTTTACCGGTGGATGAGCGGAATTGAATGTTTGCCTGTGTGGTTAACAGCTCCGGCACACTGGCAGCATGCGACTGTTTAATCTGTTCACGGGAAATTCGTATTATATCCGCCGGAACAGTTAATATATCCCCGCGATCCGTCATTCTGGACTGATTGGCACTCACGCGGATCACCGGAATCTCTTTGTTTTTCAGCTCATTTTTTTCTTCGGCTTCTTCTTCCGCAAAAAGAAAGTTCATCGTCAGCAGAACCCCTGATAAAATACGGAGAAACAGCCGGCGCGATTTGACGATCGGGGTCTTCACACGAAAACACACCGGCGATCCGGAAACCGGATCGCCGAATTTGAAAAAGCAAATTAAACGTTTGCAAACATGCGACGATAGCCGGCAACGCCCAGCGCGCCACACAGAATCAACAATACGCTGACCGGCTCAGGAACAACCTGATAAATACCTTCCGCATCATTGAAAAAAAGCTGACCGTTACGATTTACAACCCGGGATATCCGCGAATCACTTGATGCAATAATCGATGAATCAGTACCATCGTAAGACACTAATACTGAATCGCCGCCCCAGCTGGTCAATGAGACAACAAGATTTCCATCCGCATCAACATCCATGCCGGTTGCACCGGCATACCCATAGCTGACCGCATCAAAATATAAATAGCTGGCCAGATCATCCATGACGGTGCCTGCAACCGCTGCGGAAACATCTGCAGCAGAAAACTTGTAAACCTCTGAACCGACTCCTGAACCGTAGTATAAATTGCCGGCGGCATCAAATGCTACAGGACCGGATGCGCCCGCAAATTCTTCGCTGATAGCTACCGCTGCGCCTAGGTTGCCGCCAATGCCTACGGGACAATAATATAATGTTGTCCCTGAATAAGATGAATTACCGGCAGAAAAATAAATACCGTTACCGTAGCCGGCAAATGCGTATGAATATTCATAATTTAAAACTTCAGAAGAAGCTCCGCCACCCGCAGTATCATATTTATAAAGCGGATAGTCAGTGAAGGTGCTGGCGTTAAAATAAATGTAATTTCCCACACTTAAAATAGACGCACCCACCCAGGCAGCCCCGTTATACACCGAAGAGTGACTGTCGTTTTTATAAACATTCATATCCATGCCCCAGCTGGCATCACCCGTCAGCACATAGAGATCACCGGATGAACTCCAGGTAAAACTGCTGATCGATTCTGCTGCGTTATTCAAATTAAAAATCGAAACAACATCACCGGACATAACGGCTGCAAATGAAAAGCCGCAACTGCAGATAACTGCTAGCGCGGCACCAATATACTTCTTCATGATACCCTTTCTGCCTCTCATGCGGAGGCGTTTGGTTTACGGCAGAAACGGCGGTATTCCGGCTTTAACGGCTGCGCGACAGCGGCTGATTTTCACAGCGCTTTCCCGACACAATCCTGCATCTGAGGCGCATAGATAATTCAATCCTGTGCGTGATGCAAGAAATAGTTCAGAGTTTTTCGATGCGACGCAACTGCTTATAGACCGGAGCTTAATCAGATACTCCGCCAGATGCTGATTGATAAACTCGCTACCGTTGTCCGAGTCCGCCCAGGCAGCGGGAACGGCTGCTTTTCCCATATCCTTTATCTGCGCCATCACCGCCAGTGCAGTCTGGCTCCAAACAGCCCCGCCGCATCATTCACTCGCAGATCAAAGCTGTTTTTTGCACTCCTCTCCCTCAGGGTTCCGTGCCGCCGTTCATAATGCAGCAGCCAGAGCGCGGTCGCCTGCTTCAGGCGTCTTAACACAGCTGATCCGTGACCATCCACAGCGCCGTCAACGCCGTCAAGAACTCCGGCAAAGAATACACTGAGCTTTTTCTATATCGCCGGAGCGGTTCTGTTAAGCCGCTTGCTGGCATATTTACATTCATAGTTGCACACCGCACAGACTTCATCCATCAGGCGGGGCCGGTTTATAGCGTCGGCACTGAATGTTCAGATACTGCGCTTGAGTCGGTGTCTTTTTTTATGTGTCAACTCACTGTTCAGGGTTCAGAGTCATTGCAACGTGTCACTCGCCACAAATGGGAATTAAGTTCACCACAAAACCGGAAAAAAGCTGGAAAATATAAACGGAAAAGAACATGGTGCGGCGCAATGGATTTCCGGCGGTTACTTCTGTTTGGGGCGGCGTTTATCGCAGTATCTGTGCTGTTTGCACAGGATGCAGAACAGCCGGCGCTGCACAAAGCTGCGCTGGATCTGACTCAAAAGGCGGATGCCCTGCTCGCCGGCAGGCAGTTTGCAGAAGCGGAACAGGCATTTCAGGCGGTTCTGGATGTGGCCGGCGAGCCGAAGCTGCAGGCGCATGCGCTGGCCGGCAAAGGCTGGAGTCTTTGGGAACAGCAGCGCTTTGAAGAAGCGGCGATGGCATTCGAAAACGCCGCCGAAAAATCTGAACCGCGTGCAACAGCACTGGTGAAAGCAGGGGATGCGCGGCTCGCAGCAAAACAATTCCGGCAGGCGATAGAAAACTATAAACGCGCGGCGGAAACGCACGAACATACAGAACTGGCGGCGCGCGCGCTGTACCAAAGCGGCGTAGCCAATCTGTTTGCAGAACAGATCGACGCCGCGCGCAAGGATTTTGCACAGACTGAAATATCTTTTCCCGGCAGCGAGTTTGCCATTCGGGCGGCGTTTCAACTGGCGGAAATATTAAAGCGGAATCAGCAGTGGACGGCAGCGGCGGAAGAATACCGGCGGATCGCTGCGCAGTATCCGGAACCGGCGGCGCAGTCCGCTGCAACGCATCAGCAGGGGCTGATTTTCTACCGCACCGGAAAATGGGAAGACGCGCAGCAGACGTTTGACGAGGTGTACAATCGCTGGCCGGAATCGGACGAAGCGGTGCAGGCATATTATATGCGCGGTTTCTGCCGGTATCTGCAGGGCGATATGGATGAGGCGGTGAAAATCTGTCAGCGTTTTATTGAAACATATCCCGACTCCGCCTGGAATCCGGAGGTGGTTTTCTGGCTTGGCGAGCATTATTACAACCGCGGTGATTATGAAAAAGCGGAACAGCAGTTTCTGGAAATTGCCGAACGGTTTCCGGAGCATGATCTTGCCGACGAAGCGCTGTTCTGGAGCGGCAGCGCACTGATGCACCGCCGGCATTTCCTGGATGCATTTAATATGTATGGAAGGCTGGTGCGCACCGCGCCGGCAAGTCCGCTGATACAAAATACGCGCTTTGCACAGGGTGAAGCGTTAACGGCGCTCGGTGAATTTGCGCGTGCAATTCTGGCGTATGAAGAAGCGGTGCGGATATCGCCGGACAGCGAAATGGCTGTTCGTGCGCGCGGCCGGCGCGCCGATTGTCTTTACACCCTCGCCGCGGCCGATCCAGCCCGGTATGCGGAAGCGATCACCGCCTATCAGTCGCTTGCAAAACGCCCGGCGCTGCCGCTTGCGCTGCAACTTCAAACACTTTATAAAATTGCGCGAAGTGAAGAAAAATCCGGCCAAAACGAACGCGCTCTGGAATATTATCTCACAGCAGTAAATTCCGGCGCAGTGCAAACCGAGCCCATGCCGGCGGATGCGGCCTTCTGGTTTGCGCGGGCAGCCTTTTGCGCTGCCGGGCAGCCGCCGCCGGATGAAGCGGTAAAAATTTATCAGCAGGTAACGGCCGCCGGCGTGCCGGCGCAAGAGGAGGCACAGCGTCAGCTTGAAGAGCGGAAGGCCGGAAAATTGGAATAATAAACGGAAGGAACAGCGGAATACTCTGGAGTTCAGCGTTTCAGCGTTCTACACATTCAAGGTTTAAAAGGAGTTTGTATGAGTGAATGGATCAACAGCGGCGGCGCAGTGATGTGGCTCATTCTGGCCGGCGGACTGATAGCACTGATTATTTTTCTGGAACGCCTGTTTCATCTGCATCGCGCGCAGATCAAAACGGCGGATTTTCTCAACGGAATTTACACCAATGTCCGGCACGGCAACATCATTGAAGCCATCAGTATTTGCGACCAGACACCCGGACCGGCCGCGCACCTCGTGCGCACCGCCCTGCTCCACCGCGACGAACCGAAAGAGGAGCTCCTGAACGCGGTACAGCAGGCGGGGATTCACGAAATCCCGCGCCTCGAACGCCATATGAATATGCTCATTTCGCTGGCGCAGATTCTGCCGCTGCTCGGACTGCTCGGCACGGTGCTCGGACTGCTCACCCTGCTCGTCGCGCTGCAGGCCGGCTCGCCGCTGGCTGAAATCGGCGATTTATCCGCCGGACTCCGGAGCGCGCTGCTCACCACCGCCGGCGGGCTCATCACCGGCATTCCGGCATACGCCGGATATCATTTTCTTGTCGGCCGCGTTGAATCCATCGCGCTCGATATGGAACAGACGGCGAACGACATCATTTACTTTCTGAAACACGACCGCGGAGCAGTCCATGAAGCGTAGCGAATGCGAAGCCGTGCTTTATCTGCACCGCACGTTCCGGCCGCGCCGGCGAACCGGCCGCGGATTTCTGACCGGCACCGTTTTTCTTGATGCCGCGTTGCTCACCGTCGCGTTTCTGCTCGCAACTTCGCCGTTCGTGCTGAAACCCGGCATTGAGCTCGAGCTGCCGGATGCAGCGTCTGTCGGCGGCATCCGTTACAACGACACCGTACTCAGCATTTCAAGCGCAGGACTCTTCTTCTTCAACGACGAGCTCGTCGCGCCGGACAATCTTGAAGCTGTGCTCACCGCCGCCGTGCAAAACAGTGCCGGTGCGGCGTTAATTCTTGAGGCCGATCGCGCCGTACCGCAATCCACTGCCGCCGCTGTGTACGATGCGGCCGCCCGCGCCGGATTCAAACGCATATTGATTGCCACTCAAAACACTGCCCGATGAACCCTCAGCAAACAGCAGGACAGACTGGCACATCTGCTCCGCGCCGTGTGCCGGTCGCATGGATCGCCGCCGGAATTCTGGCCGCAGGCTGGTTTGTATTCTGGCTGACGGCATTCACACCGGAACTGCCGGAAACGCCGGTGCCGGAAATGTACCCGCACCTCGCCTTTAAAAATTCCGGCGATGAAATAATCCGCGAACTGCTCCGCCCCGATGTGTTTGCGCTGCCGTTCCGCAAAGGCTACAGCGATTCATTTCCGCCGCGGCGCGTCGATCTGCGCCTCACCCTCGAACATCCCCGGTCGCCGGAATGTTATCTGCCGTTATCACAGGAGCACGAATGATCCGCATCGATCCGCTTATTCTGATCACGTTCCCGCTCGCCGGCGCGCTGTTTTTTCTGCTGTTCGCCGCCGTGTTCTACGACATCGTTGTTTTCCGGCAGCGTAAAAGAAATAAAAGTAAAATTATTTATCACTGCACACACTGCGGATATATCTACACGGAGATCCGCCGGATTCCCCTCGCCCGCTGCCCCGAATGCGAGACCCGGAATCCGCCGTTTAAAAATTAAGTTTTTTAGATTTTTTCAATTTTCTTTAGAAATTGTGCCGGCGTAACAATCTGAATTTTTTCCCATTGTTTTATTTGTAATAAATGCGCGTCACCGGAAACAATAAAATGTGCATCTGCTTCTAAGGCACACTCCAGAATACGGTCATCATCCGGGTCTGAACAAACACCGGAAATTGTCCGGCGCGGGGTCACAACGTGAAAAAGATCATGTAATTCCCTTACAATAAGAAATGCCTGCTCTGCGCTTAATCCGAATTTTTTACGCAAAAGAACATCACGGACCTCATCCATGACCGGCAGCGAGGTAAAACATACAACGCTTCCATCCATGACAGGATTGAAAATGCGGGCGGGAATTCCTCCGAACAGAATTGCAGAAATAATCACATTTGAATCCAGCACGATGCGTACCGGGGCGGACATCAGACACTCGTCCTGCGTTTAGCCTGGCGATGGGTTGAAATTTCTTTGGACACATCAGCCGGAGTTAATCCTTTTGCCGCAGCAATGCTCCGCCCCATTGCAAAAATATCCTGCCAGCGCTGCTTGCGTTGCACATACGCGCGTGCGGCTTCGCGCAGTAATTCCGACCGTGACCGTGATTCGCGCCGGGCTTCGGTATCAATTTCGGCAAGCAGTTTATCTTCAAATGAAATATTAACGGTTACATTCATGATGCTGCTTTATATACAAATCTTGTATATAAGTCAATCCGGCAAATCCTACAAAATTTTCAGCTTCGGCAGATCCTGAATATCGACAGCGCCGACGACGCGGTTGGCTTCATCAACCACAATCAGGTCGTCAATATTTTTGTCTTCGAAGATTTTCAGAATATTAATCGCCAGCTGACCGGCGTGCAGAGAGACCGGATTGCGTGTCATTACGGCATCAATTTCCGTGCCGGTAATATCCGGCGTGTTGAGCATGTGCCGGCGCAAATCGCTGTCGGTGAAAATTCCAATCAGCTTTTCATCCGCATCCACCACAGCAACGCAGCCGGCGCGCGCGCCGGTCATCGCCAGCATGGCGTCCTTCACGGTTGCACCGGATGTGACCATCGCGAGCCGGTCGCCGGTGCGCATGACATCCGCAACTTTCAGCAGCAGCGTGCGGCCGATTGCGCCGCCGGGGTGCAGCTTGGCATAATCCTCTTTTTTAAAGCCGCGCGATTCGAGCAGGACAATGGCCAGAGCGTCGCCCAGGGCAAGCGTCACCGTTGTGCTGGCGGTCGGCGCCATGCCGAACGGACACGCTTCGCAATCGACTTTTACCGTCAGAACCAGATCGCTCTGCATGCCGAGCGGGCTCGCTGGATCGCCGGTGAGAGCAATAATTTTTACGCTGCGCCGTTTGAGCGCCGGCAGCAGTGCAATCAGTTCATCGGATGCACCGCTGTAGCTCAACGCCAGAATCACATCGTTGTCACCGACAATCCCGAAATCGCCGTGCATGGCTTCGATGGGATGCAGCAGTACCGCCGGCGTGCCGGTGCTCGTCAGCGTTGCCGCGATTTTCTGTCCAATGTGAAAATTTTTGCCGACGCCCGTCACCACCGTTTTGCCGCCGGCGTTCAGCGCTGCCAGAATCCACTCCACCGCCGTATCAAACCGCCCGTCAATCTGATCGCGGACTTTCCGCATTCCGGCAATTTCAATATCCATGACTTCGCGTGCACGTTTCTGTAGATCCATAGTGTCTCCAAATAAAACATGTATTGTAAAACGGATTCTATAAAATTAAAACGTCAAAAACCGGTTGACGTGTCAATTTCATTGCAGCTGTTTTTTGCTCTGATTTTACTGCTTGCTTCGCTGTTCTGTGCGCAATATTTTATCAAAAAAGTTTCCCAATAACCGGCAAGACGCTATGCTCCTGAGATGATTTTATCTGTTACAGCATTCATAGGCCCCGGCGGCGGTGAGCTGATTCTTATCATGCTCGTACTGATTATGCTGTTCGGTGCAAAAGACGCCCCGCGCATTCTGCGAAGCATTTATGCGATGCTGGACAAAATGCAGCGCGCCGCCGCCGATTTCCGGTATAAAATCATGTACGGCGATCTGCTTCATCAGAATTATGATCCGCCGGAAACAGAAGAGCCGTATGATGTGGAAGCGGATTGCGGCCCGGAGGAAACCGACAACGTACCGGACGATAACGACCCAACGAAAGGCAATTCTTCGGCATGAAAAACCCGTTCAAAAAACTGAAAGAACGGATGACACTCGAAGATCGCGAACAGCCGTTTCTGGAACATCTCGAGGCATTCCGTAAGATGCTCGTCCGGTGCGTAATAACGGTTGCCGTCTGCACCGCAGTTTGCATACCGTTTGTCAAACCGGTGATCCGCTGGCTGCAGGCGCCGATTATTAAAACTGCGGCGGCGCGCAATTATGATTATGAACTGATCACTACCACGCCGGTGGAAGGATTCCTGCAGGTGGTAAAAGTGATTTTTGCCACCGGAATTTTAATCAGCCTGCCGCTGCTGATCTTTTTCATTGCGCAGTTTGTATTGCCGGGACTTAAGCCGAACGAACGAAAACTGCTGACGTACGGCGGGATTTTCGGTGGTATTCTGTTCGCCGCCGGCGTTGCCATGTGCTATTCTATGTCGTTGCCGGTGGCCGTCGGCATCATGTTTTATTTCAACGATTATCTCGGTACCGTTGCGAACTGGAAAATTGATAAATATCTCGGATTTGTGCTGCAGCTCCTGATCGGCTTCGGGCTCGCATTTGAACTGCCGCTCATTCTGCTGCTCGCCGGACGCATGGGGCTTGTTACTGTCGAACAGCTTACGAAATACCGGCGACACGTAATCGTTGGAATTCTGGTAGTGGCTATGGTCCTTACCCCGCCGGATGTTATTACGCAGTTGCAAATGGCAATTCCGTTGTACATTTTATACGAATGCTGTATTTTAATTCTGCGTCTGATGACACGGCGTAAGCGGGTCAATGAAAACGAATCCGCTGAGATCAAAGAGAAAGGAACTGAAGAATGAACATGATCGCACTGATCCCCGGCATGTCCGGCGTTCCGGAAATACTGCTGATTGTTTTTGTCATCCTCCTGCTTTTCGGCAGCAAAAAACTGCCGGAACTCGCCCGGTCACTCGGCAAAAGTCTGAATGAATTTAAACGCGGACAAAATGAGCCGGATAAAAAAATTGAAAAAAAAGCTGAACTGGCCGACGAAGAGCATTCTGAAACACTAAACAAAGACCAGAATTAAGGTTTTTCATTGATTGCGGCGCGATTGGATTTCGACCGTAGATAACACGGATATAACCGGATTTTTTGGATAGGGACGAGGCATTAGGTATTAGATGTTTAGTCCCACAGTGTAGTGGAACAGATCAAACTTAAAGCGATCTGGATCAGAAGTCCAGATGTTGCAGAGATATTCGTATGGCGTAAGACCGCGTAATGCTTTGGGCCGTTTGGCGAAATTATAGGCCATCAAAAAGGTCTGTACATGTTCTTTCAGCTGATCATGAGTTCCGTAGTGATAACGCTTTTTCAACGTCCGGTTCATTCGCTCAACCTGTCTGTTGGTCCAGGGATGTTTGGGTTGGGTCAGCCAGTGATCTACATTGTTTCGGGCGCAAGCCGGCTCAAAGGCATGTGCGCGAAAAAGACTTCCGGAATTTATCGCCTGCTTGATATCCAATGTCGCAGACCGTCGGTTCCCCGGCGAGGTAAACCGGGTTCCGTTATCCGTCAATACAGTGTGGATAGTATAAGGAACGGCCTGGATGAGCTCTTGTGACCGGGGTTGCCCAGGCCCCATGGGGCTCTTGTCGTTGTGCGCTGTCGCCGTTTCGCTGCAGTTTTCGGGTTAATACCGTGCCTCCGCGCCAGACCATTCAGGCTCTCTTGACGATGTTGTATCGTTCGACGCATCGCCTCAGTCGTACGGGCGCATCCGTGTACTATCTGTCCCATAATTCATCCATCCAGAGCTGGTTATACATCACTCCACTACACTGGGGAACTAAACAGCGAGTGGTCCACTCGCCGGAATCCTGTTTCACCATTGTATCGGAAAGTTCCAGTCCGTCGTTCAGCACTCCGGCACCGGCGCTGGCGAATATCAGCAGCGAATTTGTGCCGTCAATCTTAATTCCGCCAGTGAGTGTGCTGCCGATTTCGAGATACACTTCATTCGCCGCGTCCGTCGTTAAATTAACAGTATATTGTCCGCCGGAAATTGCACCGCCAGCCAGATTTTAAACGGTTGCCTGTATGTTCACATAAATGCCGGTGCTGTTGGTGCCGGAAATCGTGCCGGAATTGACCACCGTGCCGCCGCAGGTAAAAAACACGCCGGAATTACACCGTCGGAAAGATTCACTCGTCTATGCTATCAAGGGCGAAGAAACAGCATACAAACTTTATACTGATCTCGCTGCGCCGTAAATGAATCCGCACTGCAGAAAATGTTCCTCGCCCTCCGCCACCGAAGAAGCCAAACACAAACTCTGCTTCGAAACCATCTACGAAACCGACTTCATGTTGGGAAACTGATTTTGCGTCTATAACTTACAGAGACAATGCATTGTAAACGGCTTCTGCGATCAGCAAATGCCCTGCAGAGTTCGGATGTATCGGCTCGGAACTGAACACTTCAAGTTTATGATATTTTAACTGCTTTTGGAACAGTTCGTGAGTTTTGACTAACCGGGTTTGATACTTCCGGCTTAACTGATGAACCGTGTCGATATACGCCGGAAGAGCCCGTAATATACGCGCACGAAACGAGTCCGATGTTTTGTCACGGCTCATATAAAACGGGTCGATTAACAGAATGTTACAGTCCGGCAGACGTTTTTTTGTTTGGGAAAGTATCTGATCGTAAATATTCCCGAACTGTTCCACCGGCATGCTGATGCGCCCCTCAAATGTATGGTGCAGATCATTTATGCCGATGGCGATGGACAGCCAGTCCGGTGCAATTTCGAGTACATCGTCGTGCCACCGGTCGCGCAAATCGCCGACATTGTTTCCGCTGATTCCGTGATTGGCTACGGTTATTTTTTTCTGCGGCTCACGAACGGTGAGCATGTCGGCAAAAATGCGGACATAACCGCAACCTAACGGCGCATGGAGTTTTTCACGGTGAAGACAATCCGTAATACTGTCGCCTATAAACAGGATTGTTTCACCGTTTTTAATTTTTACCGGCATAGCTTACCTGATAATCAAGACTTAAGTTTTACGGGAGCACCTGCACGCTGAATGCAAGATCGCCGCTGATGACAGATCGATACGCAAACGGAGCACCGTCTTCAGCACGCCAGTTTCTGCCTTTTGGATAATCGCTCTTTGCGGCGGCACAGAAAACCTGTTCCTGCTTGTATACGTTGGAACGGTCAAATGCCAAGGTAACTGTATAATACCGGTTTGCTTTCAACGGCACTTTTTCAAGGTTAAATGTCACCCAGGCTTTAGCGATGGAACTGTCCGGAGTAAGGTATGTCCCCGACTGAGTCGAAATAATTTTTCCGATGGTAGACTCGTCGCGGCTTTCATAAATTCTAACCGTGAACGGAGCACGGGCGGCACCGCCCTGCAGATTTCCATATGACTGGAAACTGAACGCAACCATTACAGTATCAGCAGACACCAAAAATGACTGTCCAACGTCACGCCGGCCGTTGTTATCATTGGCACGCCATTGCAATCCGTTTATATCTTCAGGCACCGGAGCAAAATCAGTCAGAACATTTTTCGACGGTTTATCTGCACTGTAAGTGACGGTGACTTCTGCAGATGCATAAATTCCAAACAACGCAACGGATGCCAGTATGATACAGCAGTTTTTTCTCTTAAGCATTTTCCACTCCTCTCTTTAATTGTTCCTGAATGACTGTACGATAACATAATATTTCATAAAAAACGTAAACCACTCTATCGCTCAATTAATTGATATTTGCGCTCATCAGTTGGCTTGATTAACTGAACCGTCATCCGCAGCATCTCTGTTTGAAACTTTTAGTTTTTTGAACAGTTTTGCCATGTCCCGGAGTCCACCCCAAATAAACCAGATCAGTGTAATTATCGTCAGACCGGTTAAACTTAATATGATAACGTGCCAGGCATCCGCCCAGAATTTATCTGAGAACTTGTACCATTTATTTATCAGTGTCGCGACGATCAGCAAAATCGACCAGAAAATTGTGTAGCCGGCAACCCCGGACGCAACAATTTTATCTTTTAATGAATATTCTTTATCCACGCCCAGCAATCTCCACCGGAATGATTGTTTTTCAACGATCGGAACATGTTCTCCGGCAGCGGCATATTTCCCACGGTGAAGAAGCCAGTTCATATCAAACGGTTTTTTGCAGGTTAGCAGCGAAACCGTGATGTATAACGTCATACAGATCAGTGCGGTGAAAAATGCCACCTGCATGCCGTTAACCGGACAGCCCGGACGCCAGGCCGCCAGAAACGGAATGTTCTGCCACCAGGTTAAAATGATCAGTCCGATAATTGCACATAAAAACCCGGTGATCATCGATGTCCATGCTCCGGCCGCCGTCCCGCGGCTCCAGTAAAGGCCGCCGATAATAACTGATCCGGCTCCACCGATGAAAATCGCTCCGGTAAGCTGCATATACATGAAAATATACTGCCGCAACGGGAAGAAGAGGCTGAAAAAGAATACGATAACAGCCGTTCCAACTGCTGCCCAGCGCAGCCACCGGATGTGCTGTTCCGGCGTCAGCTTTTTCTTTTTAAAAGGCAGCACAACATCCTGAATAAAAATACTGCCCCATGAATGCAAATATGTATCGTCGGTTGAAACCGCCAGTGCAATTGCCAGCGCGGTAAACAGGCCGACCATTCCAACCGGCAGAAACTGTACAATCGTTACCGGTGTGAGGATTTGTTTCTGTGTTTGAGGATCAGCGATTGAGCTCATGACCTGCTGAACGGCCGAGGCCTCCTTCGCATACAATCCATGATGCAGTACGGTAAATGCAATCACCGGCGGAATTGCCATTAACAACGGATTTAATGTACTTCGCCATGCGCCGAGAATTCCCGCCATCTTGGCTTCGTGCGGATTTTCCGCCGAAGAAAAATATCCTTGCGACCCCTGCCACGCCATGAATCCGTAAATCCGGTTGAAGCCCATCATTAAAAAGAAATAGACTGAAAAATCTCTCAGCTCAGATTGTTTATACGGATTAATCAACGATTGGTTTTCCGGCGCTGACTGCACCGCCTCCATAATGACATCCCAATTAAAGTGCGTTAATAAAAACACCGCCATGACCACCATAACCACCAGCGCAAACTGTCCTTGAAAAAAGTCTGTTACCATCAGCGCAATCTGTCCGCCGGCGAGTGTCAGATAAAGCGCCAGCGACAGCATTATCAGCATGACAACGGGAAACATGGGACACACCATCCCGGCAAACGTAAAACTTTCTGGCAGTCCGCAGAAACTGATAAGCAGCCGGGCCGTGACGCCGGGAAAAATTCCATAGTTTATTATGCCGGAGAACCAGCAAAGTATTCCGGCAAACACCCGGAAACTGCGGCTGTAGCGCATTTCAAAAAACTGCGCCATAGTCAATGCCCGCGTTTCTCTGAAGCGATATCGGATAAAACCGGAAAGCGATATGAACAATGTGGTCGGCAGCATTAAGTGATACCACCAGATTCCGGTAAATCCGGACTTATGATATTGCTCATAATTCGCAATTAATGCCGCAGCGCTGAACCCGGACATTTCCTGTGCGGTCATCATCAAATAACGTCCCGCACAGCGCCCGGCGGAAAGATAGTCGGCAACTCCTTTTACAAAACGCTGCGTATATTTTCCGATCAAAACCGTCACTGCAATTACGGCGCCGACGATCACCCAGTCCAGCCAATACATATTCATCCTGTTTTCTCCCTTTTAAAAACAATATTCCGGCGTGTACGAAACCCTTAAAATTGCGAACCATACAGTATGACCGGACTACCACTCCATTGTTTCCAATGCGTCATATAAATTCATTACATCATCATACGGAATATCAGACAGCGCATCGGTTGAAACCATCAGCCAGAAAGGCGTCGTCAAAAGTTTTAGATAAATCTGCCGCCGGACAATCGACTGTATTTCTGATTTACTTTTTCCGACCCACAGACAGGCGTTCAACCGACCGATAATCGTAAAGTCCTGCCCGCATGTATCCCTGATTAATTTATAAGGCGTATCGCCAAGCGGCGGCGGCGTCACAGAATCAATGCCGTCCATTCCGGTTTCAGGAAAACAATCCGCCAGATCTTTAAGCAGACCGCACATGTGAACAATCAGCCGGACATTTTTTTCATGAGCAATCCGGGCATATTCCCGTATATGCGGCAGGGTAAGCTTGCGATAGTACGCCGGAGAAATTGCGGTCGACGACGTATTCTCTGCACAGTACATCCATGACGCGTTTTTAAAAAGAGACAGCCCCAGCCGCAACCTGTCTTTAAAGCGTTCATGCATGGCGGTTATCAGCCGTTCCATTCTTTCCGGCTCATCCGCCAGAAAACAGTAAAAATTTTCCATTCCCATATCGAACTGCAACAACTGCTGCACCGGCGACCAGTTCACATCAAAATTGACTTGTTCCGCGGTGTTTCTTTCGAACCACACCGGATTTGCCTGAAACGCCATGTTTTCATAAAGAAACGTCCAGACATCGACATCATCAATCGTTTTAACCGGGTATTCTGTAAAATGACTGTTATGCAATCTGCCCGTGACCTGCCCCCGCGGAGTGTTCCACGTTAATACATCGTATTGGCCATCCTCTGTTTCAGTATAATCCGCCTGATTATAAACTGTATTATAAAATGCCGGCGGAATATCTTTCTGACGGCGTATCATGGTGCGAAATGCAGTTGAGTTTAGCACCTTGCGACCATCTTTTATTACAAACCGATCTTCGGTCGGGGGCAGCTGATTGCCAATCGTTCGCTCAAGATGCCAGATCAATCCGTTGGCAGGTTTACCATCCTGAACACCTTTGATTCTGAAAAAAAACGGATCCACCTTTTTTTTCGCTGCAGATTTTTCAATTTCAGGTTTTGCCGGCATTTTACACGTCCCTTATTAAACAGTTATAATAAAATCAATATTACCGTTGTCCGTAGAGTTGAATGCATTTTTGATAATGATCAATATTTTGAAGCGATGTCCTGCCCGACATTCCGCTGCTTTTAAAAAAATATCCCGGCTCGTCTTTTACCAGCGCCGCCGTTTTTTTAACCATTGATTCAATTTCTTCCGGTGTTCCATTGCTGACAACCGAGGCACGCAACCCTCCTGTAATAATTTTTCCGGTAAATACTTTTATTACCGCTTCTAAATCGGAATGACCGTCGATGCCGATTCCGTCGAATCCAACGGTGACAAGGTCATCCAGAACCGGAACCACGTTGCCGTCGCAAACAAACAATGATTTTTTTCCGGCGTCACGCAACGCATGCGTCAGCTCGCTATACCGGTCATAAATAAATTCGCGGTACCAGCCGGGATTAAACATCGGACCGTTTGCGTTGCATAAATCGTCGTGACAGCCGATCAACGGAAGATCCGGCACCTGAGCCATTGCCAATACATCCCGTTTGGTCAGTTCAAAAAACTGATCCAGAATTTCTGCGAACCGTTCAGGGTCGGACATGGCGGCCAGCATGAAATTTTCCCAGCCGAAAATTTCCACCGGCCACATGAACAGCGTATGATAATACCAGCCGATGAATAAACCGCTGTCGCCCAGCAAATCCTGCTTCTGTTTATAATAGCGCCGGAAAAAATCCTTCCGCTCATCAAACGAAAACGTGTCGTGTTCCAATGGATTAAATTCCAGTACATCCTCCGGCGAATCGAAACAATACTTTTTCATTGCCAGCGTCGGCGACAAACCCCAGAACGACGCAGAGCATTGCATCTGCAGGTTGTCATACATCGAACGATACGGTTTATCCGCCGGATTTTTATAAACGTTTAAATAAGGAAGCGTATCGCTGTTTTCAATATACTCGGCATCATTGTAATAGCGAACCAGCGGAAAGTTCCATTCCGCCGTCCTGTTGGGAATAAAATGCATCATATCGATGTCATAATATTTCAACAGGTCGAGCATGGTCCGTTCCGGATCTTTCCAGATGTCATATGACACAATTTTTTGAGCCAGCAGTATATTGTCCGGAGAATCATATTGTGGAATACGATCGCTCATTCTGCCGTTAATTGCATCCAATGCTCTTTGTCTGCTCATCGCTTTATCCGTAAATCTGTGAGCGTTAAACGTTATTGAACCACAATATTATTCGTGACTGTAACGGATTCAGAAAACTGCACCGTAACAGGCCCGCCGGAACTTACGCCATACAACCGGCCGGCATCCGGAACGGTTTTCAGATTAACCCGCCGGATTGTGTTGCCTTCAACCAAAACATCTTTTGCGGCAGCGATGTGAATTCCGTCCAACGGGTATCCTTCAATTGTATTCCCAATAATCTGTAAATTACGATTCCCCGGATAATACGGCGTATCTTTACCTAACGGTTTATTCTCTGCAAAAATTGATATTGCACCTAGAGTGTAGCTTTTCTCCGTCAGTACTCTGGCGCCCATGCCCGTATCTTTAATGATATTATTTCTGATGATTACATTTTCAACCCAGCCGGCTTCTTTCCAGAATCCGAGAGAATGTCCGGCACTGATTCCGGCATCTTTGATGCGCTCAAACCGGTTGCTTTCAACCAGACCGTTTCCGGTCATTAAACGCAATCCTCTGCCCCGGTGGTCATGGAACCAGCAGTTGCGGATGATATAATCCGGCGCACTGATGGCGAAAACTTCAAAATACAGTCCATCCGCCGGAAATTTCACATCACGATCAAACCGGACTCGATAAAATGTCGCTTTTTCATCACTCTTGGTCGGCCAGATTTCCTTGATTCTTTTCATCCAGGAAGCATCCGGCATCGCAACTTTAGACATTTCTTTGATTTCCGCGGTTGCAACCAGACGATAATCCGGTTCCGCCAGAAAGCGCACTTCATCACCCGGGCGAAGTATTTCATTAAACGAATCAATAAAAGGCCGCATGGTGAGACAGGCGCGGGAATTTTCCCATTTCATCACCGGCAGCGCAACACCGTGCAAATTCACAGAATCATCGCCCATATAGGCGAATTCGCTGTCTTCTAATATCGGTCCTGCCCGCGTATACGCAACATTAAACCCGTCTGCACAGGTAGAAAAAAGTCGCTCTTCCGTTGCACCTGCCGGCAGCGGTCCGGGAATAACCCGCACCCGTTTATACGTCCCGGCATTTTCTGCAAACCGTATGATAATTGCCGCGCCGGGACCGGCATGGATTGTGAAATTTTCTAATGTTATATCTTTGCACCCGTCCATAATGTTCACCGTGTGCGAAGACCGCAGATTAAATACCACCCGGTCGCCGACTTCCAGAAAAGCAAACTCCGCGGGAATCGCCTGCAAATAAATCCGGCCGGTACGTGCGCTCAGACTTTCAACACGTTTAATATAATATTCCGGCGCACCCTCTTTCCAGCGAGGCTGATCGGCGGCAAACAGATGGAACCGTTTAACAAGATAATCTTTCGTTAAATCCGGATACCCGTCATGCACGGTAAAATCTGCGGTGTACGCCGCGGCATCAATCGACGTGATTGTGCCCTGCGTAAACGGCAACGGATCATAATCAATCGTCAAACCGTCAATCGTTACGTTCGTACAGGCTTCCAGACGAAGCGCCTGTTTCCGCGGCTCCGTGGCAATAAAAATAACACCGGCCGCATTGATTTTAACATCCTGAAGTTTTTTAAAGCTGAATCCGCCGGCAGGCAGTTTGTACGTACCGGGCGCGATTGTTATTTCCGCCGGTGTTCCCGCGGGAAGAGACGTTAATGTTTTTACCGGATCATCTGTCTCGATACAGTATATCCGGACTGACAGTGAAATAAGAACCGCAATATATTTTGCCTGCTGAATCATCTTCATTTGGTTGCTCCTTTTTAAACCGTTCTGTCTTCTGAAACGCTTTCGTAATAATCGAAACCGGCGCCCAGTTTATTTAATAAATCCTGCGTACACCGGTTCAGTTCATGAATTACATCCGTACTCAACGGAGCAGATGTGACCGCATTAATATTGGCATTCAGTTCGTTTACACTTCTGGCACCGACCAGCGCACAGGTAATATCCGGATTCGCCGCAACCCATTTGATTGCCAGTTCCGGCATGCTTAACCCGGTTTCTTTCATCACCGCACGGATGCCGTCCAATGCCGCACCCAGCTCGACTTCAGCTCCGGGTTCTCCATGCCGGCACTCTTTTGTTCGCGCACTGTTAAAATGCCGGGTCCGCCGCTGCCACACCGGAATATCATCAATTGAAGGATAAATATCGGCCAGGATTCCCTGCAGCAGGGTCATATAGCCGATAACGCCGATTTTTTTACTCTTCAGAAAATCCAGTGTGTTAATTTCAATGCCTCTGGTCAGCAGACTGTACGGCAGTTCGTTAACACAAACCTGATCCAGAAAATCGGCAATTTCTTCCATGCGCGGAATCGCATAATTACTGACTCCGATCTCCCGGATTTTTCCGGAATTTTTTAAATCAATCAGCGTTTCAAAAGCTTTCCGCGTGTCTGGACATATTTTTTCATCCGTAAAATGAGCGATGGCTTTCGGTGTAATCGGCCAATGAACCATATAGATGTCAATATAGTCCGTACCCAGCCGGCGCAATGAGTCATCCAGATGTTTTTTCAAATTCTCAGGTTCTGTATTCGACGGAGATATTTTTGTACCGATAATGATTTTATCCCGCGGCAGCCCTTTTATCGCCTCTCCCAATGACTGTTCACTGCGGCCCTGATTATACGCTTCGGCGGTATCAAAATAATTGATGCCGCACTCAACCGCATGTCGCACAACATCATTCACATCGTTCTGGTTCTGGTCGCCCCAGTATTCTCCGCCTCCGAAAGCCCAGCAGCCCATTCCTAAAACAGATAATTCAATCTCTGAGTTACCACATTTCCTTTTATCAATATTTTTCATTTACAGTTCCGGTTGATAAAAATTTTTAATTCATTCAGGCATTCACACCGATGGTGAGAAGAATATTGGCGAAGCGTCTGGTTTCGCCGGTGCAGATCACTAAACATGTGGATGCCGACAATACGTCCTGATAAAAATCAAACCGTTGTTTGGAAATAAAAGCGGTGTCCTTATTCAATATATTTTTAAACTCACGGTGGATTTCCTGCTCTTCCGCATCCGGCGGAATCATGATGAGCGCAGATTCAATTGGAATTGCATCTTTGATCACAGTTAATACGTCGCATACATTCAACATGCCGGGCGAAAAATTTAAATAAACCCGCGTTGCTGTTTCCGGCGCGCCGGTGGAAAAAGGATAATTGCCGTCTGCAATCAGCAGCCGGCCGCCATGACCGGCCCGCGCGAGCGCATCAAGAATTTCCGGATGAATCAGTTTTCCGTACAGCATGTTTATTCCTGTCCGATTTTAAATACATATGCCATTGAACACGGACGGTTATCTTCATTGCGAAACCAGTCCGGAATCTCAATTTCAAGCCCCTGTTCAGTCTGACGGTGTTTGAATGAAAAATCAGAGCCGGGCATTGTTACCGCCGTGCACGTTTTTATAGCCGGCAGCAGAACCGCACCGCCGGAAAATGCTGCATCCGGCCAGGATGTAACTATTGCATAAACAGATCTGCGATCTTTTGTTCGCGTGTAAAAAATATGTTCGCCATCGTTCGCCGCAGAAAACGGCCGGGTATTATAAATCGCCTCGCCGTTGACTTTCAGCCATTGTCCGACTTTTTTCAACCGCCGGATTATTTCCGCATCGAACCATCCATCCGGTCCCGGCCCGAACCCGACCTGAAAATTACCGCCTTGCGCCGTAATTTTTATCAGATTATCCAATATCCACTTTTCGTCTTTATAGTCATCGCCCCATATGTGCGAGAAATGAGTACTGCCGGGATAAATAACCATCCAGGGCATTTTTCCACCACCCTCGCCTGACTCGGCATCTGATGGAACAAAACGTTCAGGCGTTTTATAATCGCCATACGGATCAATCCCTCTGCGCCGCATCAGAACATGCGGCTGCAGTTTGCGCGCCATTTTAACGGTTTCAATAAGATCGTCACGAATTCCATGGGTGCGTCCATCATCCGGAAAATTCATATCGAAACACAACATGTCGACCGGACCGTAATTGCTGAGCAGTTCACGAATCTGTTCCCGATGGCGGAAAATCATCCGCTTAAATCCATCCGGATCATTTTCTTTTATATATCGTTCATGCGGCCGGGTAAATTCCGCGCGCAGCGGTGTGTATTCGATATCTTTCTGATAGTTCCACTCGTCAATCCTGAAATCAGAATCAAACCAGTCGATATGCGAAAAATATAAACCGATTCCCAAATCTTTTTTCCGCGCGGCATCAACCAGTTCTTTAACAATGTCTCTGCCGAACGGCGTCTCCATAATACTGTACGCCAGATCGCACTCTACGATTTTTCCGGCATCCGGACCAACGTGCACACGCCGACGTTTCACCCTGGTTTTCGTATCATACATTGAAAATCCATCGTGGTGTTTTGTTGTAAACGAAAAAAACTTCAACCCGGAATCGACCATCATATCCGTCCATTCATCCGCATTGAACATGGATGGATTCCACCATTTATACAGCTCTTCGTATTGTGCACGGAATTGCGGCAAATCGTGACCCAGCTCGTTTAACGGCCAGGATTCCCGTCCGTTTCCGGTAATCGAATAAATCCCCCAATGAATACGGATGCCGAATTTCCAGTCGAACACCCGGTCAAGAGCCGTCTGTCCGGCATGCACATAATCCTCATCAACGCCTTTATATGCCGGATATTTTTCCTGCAATGCTTTTTCCGCTGCCAGCAAATCGGTTTTCATCATTAAATCCTTTTTAATCAGACTGTAGCTTTCGTCGCGCCGGTGCTGATGCCTCCGTCAACCAGAAGCACCTGGCCGGTGATATATTCCGAAGCATCCGACGCCAGAAAAACAACCGTGCCGTCCAAATCATTCGGCCGCCCCGGACGCTTTAACGGAATCCGGTCGCAAATGTAATTCACCCACTCTTTATTTTCGTACAGAACTTTGTTCTGCTCTGTTTTAAACCAGCCCGGCGCAAGGCAGTTGACATTGATTCCATACGCGCCCCAATCATCCGCCAAGGCTTTCGTCATTTGAGCCACACCGCCGCGACTGGCGGAATACGGCACCAGTCCGGCATAACCGAAGACACACGTTACCGATCCAATGTTAATGATTTTTCCATACCGCCGGTTAATCATCGACGGCCCGAATGCTTTGCACATAAAAAATGTTCCGCGCAGATTCGTGTTAAGAATTGTATTCCAGTCATCCCACGACACATCCAGCGCCGGTTTGCGGCGATTGCATCCGGCATTATTGACCAGAATGTCAATATGTCCGTAATCTTTAAGAACTGCGGTGGAAAACTCTTTTATGCTATCCTCTTCCCGAACATCCAGATCGTATGCCGCAACGTTTCTGCCGAGCTGTTTCATTTCTTCAACAAATTCACAGCAATCCTCTTTCCGGCGAGCGGTAATAATTAAATCCGCACCGGCTTTCGCCAGCGCCCGCCCGAAATATTGGCCAAGCCCCCGGCTGCCGCCGCTCACCACTGCTGTCTTGCCGCTTAAATCAAAAAAATTATGTACGTTATTTTTCATATTATCTCCTCATTAAAAACCGCACCGGAATTTAATTCCTGCTTTATGGAACGAGAACCACTTTAAACAGATCACCTTGATTCGCCGCCAGCGCATTAAACCACTCGCGGCCTTCCGACAGCGGTACCGTTTTTGAAATCAGCGAATCAACGTCAATCCGTCCCTGAACAATCATGTCGATACACACCTGATATTCTCCGGTGGAGGCGCATGAGCCTAAAATATTTAATTCTTGCGTTACGACTTTCTGAAGCGGCAGTGTAATTTCCGGCGACAGGTTTCCGACCAGCGTTACCGTGCCGCCTTTTTTCACTGCATCAATTGCCGCCGTAATGGTCGGCTGAATTCCCACCGCCTCAAATATGATGTCTGCGCCGGCATTGCCGGTTTTTGCTTTAATTTCATGCTCGGCATCCGCAGAGGAATTCAGGCAGAAATCCGCGCCGAACTTCTTAGCAAATTCTAATTTTTTCTGATCCAGATCAATCGCCCAGACCGTTCCGCAGCCGGCCAGTTTCGCAGCCTGAATAATCAGCAGTCCGATGATTCCGCATCCGAAAACAGCCACCGACTGATTCAACTGTATGCGACTGCGCGCAACCGCATGGAAGGCAATCGACACCGCTTCAATCATAGCCGCCTGCGGGAATGTCATCTGGTCAGGAATTTTATAAAGAATATGTTCCGGCACGCTCACGTATTCTGCCATCGCACCGTCTTGTTTATATTCATCACAGGAAACCCCGAGAACTCGCCGGTTGTCGCAAAGATTTATTTTTCCCTGCCGGCAGAAACTGCATTCGTTGCAATAAATTGTTGAATCAAATGTCACACGATCGCCGGTTCTATAGTCCGTTACACCGGCGCCGGTTTTTTTTATAATTCCGGCGGCTTCGTGTCCCATAATAATCGGCGGCTGTCTCCGCCCGGTTTTTCCCGTCATGCCGTGAACATCGCTGCCGCAAATGCCCACCGCTTTCACTTCAATTAAAACATCATGCGCACGAATTTCCGGCTCCGGCACATCCTGAAACATAAAATCATTGGCCTGGTTATGTACTAATGCTTTCATCTCTCTCTTTCGCACGTTATTCCACCGGTTACACAACCGGCAGATTATGAAAAAATTCTGAATTTAAATATCGCAGATGTAAACCCTCACGCCGCCCAAAGAATTGACATTTGCGCTCTTTTCACGTCCGTAACATCGTCATTTACGGTGCGGAATGAACCTGAACGGATCCACCGTTTACAGTCGCTGTCGATTTTATGCGAAGCGGCATGACAGCGGTATCATTACGGGTTTCCATATAACTGATCCATACGCGATTACTCCACGCCGGCTCAATTAACAGGCAGTCTGTTACTTGAACTGTTGCGTCTGTATCAAAATAGATTTGAGTGATTCCGTTATTCCAGACCTTCACCTGTTTTAAATCGCCGACGCCGCTCCTCAGCCATAATCCGTTTCCGAGATTATCATAAATCGTAATATTTTCCGCTTTCATAACAACGTTGGAATCCATATTCGCAATTCCGTTATCATTATCAAAAAATGCACCGTTCCGGATTTCACACTGATAATTATCATGTGCAGAAAATCCTTCGTCCAGATTCTGAAATCCCTCAATGTTTTCGAACAGAACATTATCTCCGGTTCCGTGCAGATTAAATCCGTCGTTCTGCGAACCCGAGGCTTTTAAATTCCGGTATACATGATGAGACACATTTAAAATCTGCACGGCGAAACGCCGGGCTGAAACTTCCCATCCGTTTGTTTCCACTCCCGGCAGCAGTCCAATTCGTTTTTGATCGGCAGAAAGAACTGCGTATTTTGTGAATTGCCCGGTTTCAGCGCTTTGCCGCAGCCGTTCGCCCTGATATGCCAGAACGCACGGAAATTCAACCGGCAAGTCACACACCATCACACCGTTTTCTGCACGGAATCCGGTTAACAGATCAAAGCCGGTGACCAGTTCATTATTCCCTTCTATAATAACCGGCTTCTCCGCCGTGCCGGATGTGCGGATAAACAGCGGTTCACGGTACGGCCCGCTGCCGGGAACAAGAAACAGCGTATCGCCCGGTTCGACCGCTGCCGCGGCGGCGGCAACTGTTGCGTAGGGCGTTCCGCCCCGCCGGTCAACTTTCAGGATGCGGGGTTCGTCAGAAAAAACCGAATCACTGGACAAAATAAAATTGACCGGACGTCCCTCAGCCCACGCCCCCGGAGTTGCAGCCTGAAATCCTTTCCCGTTTTTATAGGCACCGACAGAACCGGCAGTTAAAACGACCGCCTGCCCGTTCGCACCGGATTCTGCATACTGGAGCAGAAAGCAGTACTCACCGCGCTCAAGCGACAGTGCCGGAAAATCCAACACCAGCCATTTGCCACTGGACGGAACCTGCCCCTTGGCCGGAATCAACCCGTTGTATTCGGCAATAATTTCTCCGGGCAAAATTTTACCGGAAATCTGCCGGGCGAATGTCAACCGGAACGGACGTTCATACAGACTCGACGATGCCGCGGAACGGATTCGCAATGCTAAACTGCGTAATGCCACCGGAGTATCAATTGAAAACTGCTGGCCGATATCCCTGCGTCCGTCTCCGTCGATCCAGAAACAGCGCATACCAACATTATCGTCCTGATTAAAATACGACACATCACGAACAATTTCCGGCACACCGGTAATAAGCGTACAGGTAAAGTCCGTCTGCGTTGCGTGGCTCGATCCGATAATAGAGATTAAGCCAATAATTAAACTACGCATGATTATCATATGCATCCACCTTTCTATTCTGAGCCTGTATTATTGTCCTGCACAGTTGTTGACGTCGAATACTGCACCGTCACCGCCTGACCGTACCGTAGTCCATATGCACTGCCGGCATCTGAGATAGAACGTTGATTAACCCGCCGGATGGTGTTGCTTTCAACTAAAACGTCATTTGCAGCAACAACATTAATTCCATCTACAGAACAGCCATCAATTGTATTATTAATGATGTTCAGATTGCGGTTGCCGGCATAATATACTGTTTGAAAACCGTTTGATACAACTTCAGCAAAAATCGAAATCGCCCCCAGCGTATAACTGTCGGCATCGGTTATATCCCGGCCATGTCCGGCATCATAAATCATATTATCACGTATCGTAATATTTTCGACCCAGCCGGCTTCTTTCCAATACGCGAATGAGGGGCCGGCGCTGATTGCCGCGCCTTTAATCCGGGCGAAATAATTACTGTGCACCACACCGTTTCCGGCCATTAACCGCAATCCCCGCCCGCGATGATCGCGAAACGAATTATTCTGGATAACATATCCGGTCGGCGCGGCGGCAAAGCTTTCAAAAAAAATCCGTCCGCCGCCGGAAAGCATACGTTCGAAATCAACTCCGGTTTCTAATGCGACGCGATAGAATGACGCCGCATCGCCGGATTTAAATGACGGCCAGACTTCTTTGATCGCCGTCAGCCAATCCACGTTTTCCGGAACGCCATCCCGCGTTACAGCCTGAACTTCCGCCTGCCCAATCAACCGGTAATCAGGTGCGGTTAAAAACCGGATGTTATCTCCGCGACGGAACACGGCTTCAAACGGTTCCGATCCCGGCCGCATCGCAATGAATGTTTGTGAATCGGAAAACAGCAGCACCGGCAGAATCAGTCCATGCAGATTAACAGAATCATCGCCCATATAAGCGAACTCACATCCATCCAGCAGCGGACCCGTGCGGGTATAGGCCGCATTAAATCCGTCGGCGCCGGTTGACATCAGGCGCTCATGCACCGTTCCGTCCGGCGTCGGACCAGGAATCACTTTGAGATTTTTATATATTCCGGTGTTTTCTGCATACCGCACCATCACCGCCGCGCCGGGAGCTGCATGAATGGTGACATTTTCCAGTGTAATATCTTTGCATCCGTTCGCTATTTTAACCGCATATCCGTCGCGGATGTTAAACACAACCCGGTCCCCGGAAGCCAAGAATCCAATTCCCGGATCTTCGTTCAGCAAATGAATGCGACCGGTGCGTGCATCCAACCGTTCCACCTGCTGAACATAATAATCCGGCGCGCCCTCTTTCCACCGCGGCTGACCGGCCTCAAATAGATGAAACCGTTTTGCAAGATAAGGTTCTGTTAAATCCGGATAACCGTCGTGTACTGTGAAATCGGCGGTGTACGCTTTGTAATCAACCGCCGTTAATGTCGCCTGCGTAAACGGCAGTGGGTCATAGTCAATCGTCAGTCCGCGAACCGTTACATCGGTGCACTGCTCAAACAGCAGCGTTCTGCTCTGCGGGTCGCCGGTTAAAAACACAACCTGGTCCGCCAGAATGGTTACGTTTCTCAACTGCCGCAAATGAATTCCGCCGGATGGAACTGTATACGTTCCCGGCAGAATCCGGACCACCGCCGGAAAATCCGGCGACAGATTTTTTAATACAGTCACCGGGTCGCCGGTTTCAATTTCGCGCCGGGACAAAAACGTCGCAATTAAAGAAAATATGACAAGCGTTTTCAAAAATATGCACGGCTGAACAACAAAATCAATTTCCGCCGATAATCAGCAGACGAACGTTTTTGGCAGGGAATCCATACTGGACGACAAAGGCCATATCCGCCAGGCCGCTGTTTGCAACAGCCCAGTTCGCAGTACCGTCTTTCCGCCAGTTCCGTCCATTTGGGTAGTTCTCACTGGTCGTTGCCGCACCAAAGGTCTGACTCTGGCCGGCCTTAGCGGGAGTATCCCACATCAGTGTAAACGTATAATATTTTCCGGCAGTGAGATTGATATCCTCTATATCAAACGTTATCCATTGTCCACCCAGGCCGGGAGCCGATGAAAGATAATTTCCGCCTTGAGTACTGATCGCAGTGCCAAGGTCTGTTTCACTGCTGCTTTCATAAATAATTACAGTAAACGGCGCGTTTACAGCACCGGATTGAAGCGAGCCGCCGCTTGTTACAGCCATTAAGCTGAATGAATCCATAATTGCATTACTAACCGCTAAAAATGACTGTCCAACGGCACGCGATACATTGGCTGTATCATCCCGCCATTGCAATCCATTCACCGTACCGGCCGGAACAAAAGAAGTTAAAACATTCGTCGCGGGCATGGCCGCATCATAACTGACAGTCACTGCAGCCTGAGCAGACAGGCAGCCGGCGGCGGAAAGCAGCAGAATAATTCGATATAATTTATATGTGTTACGGATACTCATCTTGATTATCTCCAGCAAACAAAAGGTTGCAGAATTAATTTGAGGGACTGTTAATTCTGCAACCTGAATTTATCCGGTCAGTTAGCGAGCAATACGCTGTCTTCTCAAAGTCATCAGAATGCAACCGCCGGCGACCAGCAATCCGGCTGAAACCGGCTCAGGAATGACCTGGACAACAAAGGCCATATCAGCCACGCCGCCGTTTGCAACAGCCCAGCCGGCATTATTATCGTTTCGCCAGTTCCGACCGCCGGCATAATTTTCAGGAGAAGCCGCCGTAGAAAATACTTGATTCTGGCTCGCCACATTGCTGTTATTGAAAGAAAGTGTAAATGTATAATAATATCCTGCAGAGAGTGTTATATTATCTATGTCAAATGTAACCCATTTGCCGGAAACTCCTGTACTATCCGAGAGATAAGTTCCGGTTTGTGTTGAAACCACACTTCCGATACTGGTTTCACTTGCGCTTTGGAAAACCTGTACTGTAAATTCGGCACCACGAGCTCCACTTTGAGGATTCCCATTTGCCAGCAAGCTGAATGAGTCCATAATCGTGTTTGCAGAAACATAAAAAGACTGCCCGACTGCACGCGAACCGCTCGCATTATCCCGCCAATCCAACCCGTTTATAGTGCCGGTCGGCATAAAAGAAGTCAGCACATTCTCGCCCGGCATGGCGGCATCATAACTAAGGATGATATCTCCTAATGCGGCACCTGCCAACATCAGAATGCATGTTATAATTCCGGCGACCTGAACTTTACAATTTACTCTCTTTTCCATCTCTTCCTCCTTCTGGTTACTCTGTTCCCTCTCTCCTTGTTTTGAACCGGCTGTTCCAAACCAGCCGGTTCCCGAAATCTACAGTTTCAGTAAATGATCCACCGCAACCGGCAATCCGGTTTCAAATGATCGGTTGGCCGCAATTCCTGTTAAAATTGAACGCGCTCCGTCTAAATATCCGGCTGAACAGCCCAGCATATCGTCATCAACCGGCGCGAAAATATCTTTGGCCATCCGTGCGTCACCGCCGCCGTGATCACCATCAACGTCCGGCAGTTCCACCGCATACGGAGTGCTCCAATGGGGAAATACAGTGATCCGTTTGGTTTCACTGCAGGATTCCCCGTTTTTGCCGGCGGCGCCGCTGATATAGGACTTTTCAGTTTCCTCCAGTTCAATCCGCCCTTTTGTTCCGTTAAAGGCAATCCGGCATCCTTCCCACGGTGAATATGCCATCAGTGAATATGTCATCTGAGCGCCGCTGCGGTAACGCACCAGCACATTCATCGTGTCTTCAATATCGATGCCGTCACCGAAAACATTTTGATCGCGCAGATAATGATCATACGCTTCGGCTTTGTAATACATCTCTTCCTGCATTTTGCTTTTCCGGAGATCCAGTGCAAACGGATCACCTTTAGCTTCCGGCGATGTTCCCCGGAAATAGTTATGAACTTCCCCGCGCGCTTCGGCATTGACTTTGCCGTAAAACGCCAGCGTACCGAACCCGAAAACCGTTTCCGGCGAACTGTCCAGCCACCAGTTCACCAGATCAAAATGGTGTGTGGATTTGTGTACCATCAAACCGCCGGAATTGATTTTATTGCGGTGCCACCGCCGGAAATAATCAGCGCCATGCTTCGTATCCAGCAGCCATTCGAAATGCACCGACGTGATATCGCCGACGGTCTTTTTCAGCAGCAGCTCTTTCATCGCACACCGCACCGGCGAATAACGGTAGTTGAAAGCCACCCGCACCGACCGGCCGGTGCGCTCCACCGCATCCAGAATCAGTTTACATTTCGGAATATCCGTCGTCATCGGCTTTTCAGTTATCACATCGCAACCGGCATCCAGCGCGCGGACAATGTATTCGTGATGCAGCCGGTCGATGCAGGAAACAATGACGAAATCCGGCCGCTGCTGCTCCAGCATCCGGTCGAACTCCGTCGCCGGAAAAACCGGCACCGGCGGCGCATTGTATTTTTCTGCATACACCGAATTGTAATAGGCCGGACGTACGGGATTCGGATCGCAATAGCCCACCAGTTCAGCAACCTCGGCATAACTGCCGAGAATTGAATCACTGAAAAGTTCAGAACGCCGCCCGGCACCGATAATCACATAACGTTTCCGGAGCAGCCCGTTAGAAATCTGTTTTTTACTCATACGGGTAAACAGTCAATTTTATCGACCGCATTGTAAATAACTCCATCGCTCAATAACTTGACATTTGCGCCCATTCTATGATTGTTTAATTTTATGTTTTTATCGTACATCGGAAACGGGAAGCGGCAGTACTCAAAAAAAAAGCCGACCTGGAAAGGCAGGATATTAACCCGCAACGTCTGGGAATTTGAGGCGGTAATCCGCGGCGAAATCGGAATTCTTTTTCCGGAAGGTCCGGATATTCTGCACGCTCAGTCCTTATGGGTTTTTCCACCGCAGCACACCCACGGCTGGGTTGGCAACAAAGAACGCGAGGCTGAAATCGCGGTGTTCCATTTTCAGACGGTTCCGCCGTTTGTGGAACATTACTGCCGGAATTCCGACGAAAATTACATCTGCATCTCATTAACTCCGGCACAATGCCGGCAGCTGCGGGCATGGGCGGATCTTGCAGTATACCACCGGCAGAATCCAAGCCGCGCATCAATTATCTGCTATCAGCATATTCTTTCCGGACTCAGCCTGATGGTTCACGAATCTGAACTCAGTAAACAGCAGGCCTCAACTTCGACGCACGCGCAGCGCTGTGTCGACCGGGCGATGCAATGGTACAGTGAACATATGGCCGAAGACCCGGATTACGACACCATTGTCCGCGCGGCCGGTGTTTCCGCTTCACATTTACGGCGCCTGTTTCATCAGATCATGGGATTACCGCCGCAAAAGGTTTTTGAACGGTTACGGTTCGAGCGCGCAACTCAACTGATGAGCGACCCGGATATAAAATTAACCGAAATCGCCGAAGCCTCCGGCTTCCAGAGCGCTAGTGTTTTTTCGCGCGCGTTCAAAAGTTTTTTCGGCTGCAGTCCGGCGGTCTGGAGCGGACGGTTTCAGCCGCGGCATGAAAAACAACCGTAAACAACACACCGTTTAAAAACGCGCCCGGAGTGTAATTATCTTTTTCGCCGCCACAGGAAATGCCAGCGTTTGCTTTTTCAACTGCACAGTCTGCTTTTCTGAAGTTTCATTCATGGTGAATGAAAACCCAATGCTTTTAAGCGTGGGAATTCCATTAGGGCGTGTTAACGCTATTGATTTGTAACCCCGGATCTGCCTATATTGCCAGGATGCAACTTACACAAGAGCAATACGAGCAGATTGCACGCTGCTTCCAACGCAGCGGGGCAATGTTTCGCTGAATAACCTCACGGTGATCAATGCCATACCGGTGTTTTAAAAAAAAGCGGGCCCGCAGTCCATCGGTAAATCCAGCGGCGGATGGGACACCAAAATTCATCTGGTTGCTGCAAGTGCTGTATGTGCGCCGAATTTCAGTCTTTCCGCCGGAAATGCAGAGGATACTCTGTGCGGATGGGAAACTGCTTCTGCAAACGGAGCCGCCGGTTGTGCCATGCGCATTGCTGATGGATCAGGCCTATGAGGGCAATGAAACCAGAAAGAACTCTATAAAAGACGCAACGAAGTAGAGCGTCTGTTCTGGCCTGTCTGACGTCAGCGCGCTCTTGCTCACCGGCGTGCAGTGTTTTTTTAAAGCTCAGATTCATCTCCCGCAGAACATAGTGTATTGCAGGAAAAGAACAGTTCAGCTTCAAGGTATCCTGGAGTTCTGCGAGCGTTATGTCTTTCTGCCGGCGGATACACGCCCGGATCTGGTACATGAAGACAGATATAAGGCACACTTTTATTTAAAATACTCTAAAATTTTGATGAGCCTGGCTGTTACTAAAGATAATGGATTTGTATTGGTTATCTTCATAGTATGATCTACTGATGATTGATGCCGGTCCGAGTACTTGTTACAAGCGGTGCCGAAGCGGAGGACAACACATACAGGCCGTCTAAGTGAAGGGCTTGATGCGCAGTATCTGCCGGCAGATCGCGGTTACGACACGGATGCGATTATACAACAGGCCCGGGGTGCATCCATCATTCCGGTAATTCCGCATAATAACACGCTCCGAATGTTTTCTGCTTAATTTGCCGCGCTGTGCGGAGCAAACATTGCCGCTTTGCTGCCCGTTTTCAGTGAGCCTTTCTTCGATTCCTGTCTGCCCCGCAATGTATCGATGCCCAGCAATGTGAACACCCGACTCTTTTTATAATCAATAAAAGAAGAAACTTTTCCGGGCACAGCTGCGGCCAGAAGGTTGGGCAGGGTAATGATGCCGGATCGGGAATCTAGTCAATCCTATTTCTCAAGCACGCGTTTGTGTTCGTAAAACCGGTCGGCAGCTTTCTGCATGTTCTGCATCAGGGGATAATTTTTTTCGTTGATCATGGCGGCGGCTTCCTGCAGTGCTTTCTTTTCCTTGCCGGAAAGATTCTGCGGAACTTCAATTTTAACAACGATCAGATGATCACCGGCGCCGTAACGCGAACTGGCAATTCCTTTGCCGCGCATCCGCAGGATCTTACCGCTTTCGGCACCCGCCGGAATTTTCATGGTGGCTCTGCCGTGAATGGTCGGAACAGAAACTTCGCCGCCAAGTGCTGCAATATGAAAGGGCACCGGCACTTCGCAGATAATGTCGAGATCGCTGCGTTTAAAAAATTCATGTTCGCGAACGTGCAGCACAATATATAGATCACCCGCCGGCCCGCCGCGCAGCCCGCCCTCACCTTTGCCGGCGATACGCAGCCGCGATCCGGTTTCGACGCCGGACGGAATTTTAACGTCAATTGTACGCCGGTTTTTCACGAGGCCCTGTCCGTGACACTCTTTGCACGGTTTATCCACCACTTCGCCAGCGCCGTGACACGCCGGGCATGTCTGCCGGAACTGAATAAACCCGCCGCCACTGACAACCTGTCCGGAGCCGTGACATGTTTTACATTGATGCCGCCCGGTGCCCGGTTCTGCGCCGCTGCCTTTGCAGTGCGCACACGTTTCATTGACGTTCAGCCGGATTTCGCGGTGCGAACCAAGCACCGCCTCTTCAAAGTCAATTTCCAGATCGAAACGCAGATCCGCCCCCGCCTGCGGCGCGTTCGGGTTGCGCGCCCGGCCGCCGCCGCCGAAAAAGTTTTCAAAAATACTTCCGCCGCCGCCGGTCGCACCCATAAACGTACGTAGCGCTTCTTCAAGATCGATACCGCCGCCGAAGCCGCTGAATCCGCCGGCACCGGCGCCGCGTCCGGCGCCGAATGCAGCGTGACCGAACTGATCGTACTGCTGGCGTTTTTTATCGTCACTCAGCACTTCGTAGGCTTCAGACGCTTCCTTGAATCTTTCCTCCGCCGCTTTATTGCCGGGATTTTTATCGGGGTGGTACTGAATTGCGAGTTTGCGGTACGCCTTTTTTATTTCATCCGCTGTTGCGCCGCGCGCCACACCGAGCACTTCGTAATAATCTTTTTTTTCTGCCATAGAACTAACAATCCTTTATTCCGCCGGTCCGCTGGACACCACCACCTGCGCGGCGCGCAGCAGTTTTTCACCCAGCATCCAGCCGCGCCGCGTCTGTTCAATAACCATTTCCGCCGGTTCATTCGAAGGCAGATGCGTGATTGCTTCATGCCGGTGCGGATCGAAGGTTTGCCCGACGGCATCAATCGGCGTCGCATTAAATTTTTTCAGCACATTGATTAACTGATCGTAAACCAGCTTAAACCCGTCAATCACCGGTTTATCCGTTTCATGACTTTCAGCGCTTTTTATGCCGATTTCAAAATGATCCATCACCGGCAGCAGTTCTTCGATCAGCGATTCGTTCGCATAAAGAAACAGTTCACTGCGTTCGCGCTGCGTACGTTTGCGGAAATTATCAAAATCAGCACGCAACCGCAGATACTGGGTATGCAGTGATTCGTCCTCTTCTGTTTTCACTGCCGGTTCGTGCTGCTGCGCTGCGTCGCATTCGCAAAGCTCTTCTCCGCCGCACTGCGAATCTTCCGCCGGAGTTTCTTCCGTGGTAATCTCTTCCGCCTCTGCGTTTAATTTTTCTTTTCTCTTCATGTCAAATTCCTTTTGGAGCGGGATTCCTTGCGTATTAAAAGCCGGAAAATATACGCATTTGTTGCGCCGCCGTCAACCGCTGCCGGCATTTGACGGGAATAACGAATTGACTCATAAAAAAAGACACCGAAGCACGGGCCGCAGAGGGGGGCGGATTGTTTCGTTGACTCATAAGGATGACACCCTGTTGCTGGAGGGATGGAAACGATGAGTCTGGAGTCAAGAGCGC